>NZ_BAAANN010000041.1:0-86056 GCF_039529815.1 Amycolatopsis minnesotensis
CCGAAGGCGCGGTCATGCAAAACCCAGCCACCCACCCGGCGACCCGGCGCGCCCCGCGCGCCGGGAGCGTGCAAGTCGGTCGCAGGGCCCCCCGGGCCCTCTGAATTTGCGATGGCAGGGCGCCAACGCACCCAACCGGCGGGTCGACCTGAGAGCCGCGCCCTGGCAGCGCAAATTCTGACGACCGATAAACAACACAGAGCGAAGGCGTCAGCCGAAGCGCCCCGAAATGTAGTCCTCAGTGGCCTTTTCGTCGGGGTTGGAGAAGATCTTCTCGGTGTCGTTCAGTTCGACGAGGCGGCCTGGCTGGCCGACGCCGTGCAGGTTGAAGAACGCGGTCTGGTCGGAGACGCGGGCGGCCTGCTGCATGTTGTGCGTGACGATGACGATCGTGTAGTCCTTCTTCAGCTCGCCGATGAGGTCCTCGATCGCGAGCGTGGAGATGGGGTCGAGCGCGGAGCAGGGCTCGTCCATCAGCAGGACGTCGGGCCGCACGGCGATGGCGCGGGCGATGCAGAGCCGTTGCTGCTGCCCGCCGGAGAGGCCGCCGCCCGGTTTGTTGAGCCGGTCCTTGACCTCGTTCCAGAGGTTCGCGCCGCGCAGCGCGCGCTCGGCGATCGTCTCGAGTTCCTTCTTGTTGTTGCTGCCTGCCAGTTTCAGGCCGGCGACCACGTTGTCCTTGATGGACATCGTGGGGAACGGGTTCGGCCGCTGGAACACCATGCCGATGGTGCGGCGGACCTGTACCGGGTCCACAGTGGACGAATAGATGTCCTCGCCGTCGAGCAGCACTTCACCGTCGACCCGCGCGCCGGGGATCACCTCGTGCATCCGGTTCAGGGTGCGCAGCACGGTGGACTTGCCACAACCCGACGGCCCGATGAACGCGGTGACGTTGCGCGGGGGCACCGACAGCGTCACGCTGTCCACGGCGTGGAACTTGCCGTAGTAGATGTCCACGTCCTTGACGTCGATTCGCTTAGCCATGACTCACTTCTTCTTCGGGGCGACCAGGCGGGAGAGCACCGTGGCGGCGAGGTTGATGATGGCGATGATGAGCACCAGTGTGAGGGCCGCTCCCCAGATCCGGTCGAAGCCGACGCTGCCGGGGACCATCGAGTTGGTGGCGCGCTCGTTGTTCATCAGCAGGGGCAGCGAAGCCTGCGGGCCGCTGAACAGGTTCCAGTTGGTGTACTGCGAATAGCCGACCAGCACGAGCAGCGGGGCCGTCTCGCCCATCACGCGGGCGAGCGCCATCATGATGCCGCCGATGATGCCGGACAGCGCCGTCGGGAGTACGACCTTCACGATCGTCTTCCACTTGGGCACGCCGAGGGCGTACGAGGCTTCGCGCAGGTCGTCCGGCACGATCCGGAGCATCTCCTCCGAGGACCGCACGACCACCGGGACCATCAGCAGCACCAGCGCCAGCGACACCGCGAAACCGTTGCGGGGCAGGCCGAGCGTGGTCACCCACAGCGCGTAGACGAACAGCGCGGCCACGATCGACGGGACACCGGAGAGGATGTCCACCATGAACGTGGTGGCCTTCGCGAGCCTGGTGCCGCGCCCGTACTCGACGAGGTAGATCGCCACGGACAGGCCGAGCGGCACGGCGATGACCGCGCACACCAGGCCCTGTTCCAGGGTGCCGACGATGGCGTGCAGCACGCCGCCGCCGACCTCGTCGGAGAGCACGTTGCCGAAGTCCTGGCCCCACCAGTTGCTGAACGGGATCCGCTTCACCCCGTTGACGATCACGGTGTAGAGCACCCACACCAGTGGCACCACGGCGATCAGGAACGACAGCCACACCAGCCCGGTGGCGATCCCGTTCTTGACCTTGCGGCCGAGGGAGACCTGCTGGAACGCGGGCGTGGTCGCCGGTTCCGTCAAGGTCGACGTCATCACGCCTCCTTTTTGTCGCCGATGATGGCCCGCGCCGCGATGTTGACCAGGAAGGTCAGCAGGAACAGCACGAGACCGGCCGCGATGTAGGCACCGGCCGAGGTCGGGTTGTTGAACTCGGCGTAGTTCGACGCGATCTTCGAGGCGAACGTGGCGCCACCGTCGAAGATGCTCCAGTCGAAGTTCAGGCTGGGCTGCAACAGGATCACCGAAAGCGCGATCGTCTCGCCGAGCGCGCGGCCGAGGCCGAGCATCGACGCGCCGATGTAGCCGGCCTTGCCGAACGGCAGCACCGTGGTGCGGATGACCTCCCAGCGGGTGGCGCCCAGCGCCAGCGCGCCTTCGAGGTGCGGGGTCGGGGTCCGCTGGAACACCTCGCGGGTGAGCGAGGTGATGATCGGCAGCAGCATCACGGCGAGCACGACACCGGCGGTGAAGATGGTGCCCGCGAAGTTCCCGCCGAGGTTGCCGTCGGCGAAGATCGGGATCCAGCCGAACGTTTCGTTGAGCCACCGCGCCACCGGCACGAGTTGCGGGGCGAGCACGAGGATGCCCCACAGGCCGAAGATGATCGACGGCACCGCGGCGAGCAGGTCGATCACGTAGGCGAACGGTCTCGCCAGCTTCGGCGGCGCGTACTGGGTCAGGAACAGCGCGATGCCGAGCGACACCGGCATCGCGATGACGAGCGCGACCAGCGAGGTCGCGATGGTGACCAGCAGCAGATCCAGGATGCCGAACATCAGGTTGTTCGGGTCGCCGGTCGCCCACACCCTGGCGGTGAGGAAGTTCGCCTTGTTCGCCTGCAGCGCGGGGATCGCCTGGATCAGCAGGAAGATGCCGATCAGCCCGATCAGCGCGACGATGAAGACGCCGGCACCGGTGGTCAGGTTCTTGAAGACGCGGTCACCGGGCCGCACCTTCGCCTTCGTCTTGCCCGCGAGCGGCGGGCCTGGTCGGTCCGAAATCGGGCCCTCCGGAGGGTGTTTACCGCACGACGAACGCCCACCGGTGTCGCCGGTGGGCGTTCGTCGTGCGGATTTCACTCATGGACTGTGGGTTGTCCTGCCTGGTCAGCGAAGCGTCAGGCGATCGCCTTGATGGCGGTCAGCACCTTGTCCTGCAGGCTCTGCGGGATCGGCACGTAACCCTTCTCCGACAACGGCTTCTGGCCGTCGGTGGCCGCCACCGTCAGGAACGCCTTGACCGCCTTGGACACCTGCGCGTCGGAGTACTTCGAGCAGACGACCTCGTAGGTGGTCAGCAGCAGCGGGTAGGCGCCGGGCACGTTGCTGGCGTAGATGCCGTCGAGGTCGAGCTGCAGGTCGTTGGTGCCCTGCTTCTTGAACTTCGCCGCGTCGAGCGCCTTCGCGACGTTCTCGGAGCTGAGCTCGACGCCGCCGGAACCGCTGTCGAGCAGCGCGGTCTTCAGGCCGTCCTTGGCGAACGAGGCCTCGACGTAGGTGATGGCGCCGTCGGCGTTCTTCACCGTGGACGCGACACCGTTGGACTTCTCCGCGCCGTTGCCGACACCGCCCTTGAACTGCTTGCCGTCACCCTGGGTCCAGGCGCCCTTGGACGCGGCCTTCAGGTACTTCTGGAAGTTGTCGGTGGTGCCGGACTCGTCGGAGCGGAACACGACCTGGATCGGCTTGTCCGGCAGGGCAAGGCTTTCGTTGCCCTTGACCGCCTTGATCGCCGGGTCGTTCCACTTCTTGAGCTGGCCGTTGAAGATCTTCGCGGTGACCTCGGGGGTCAGGTTCAGCTTGTCGACACCGGCGACGTTGTAGGCGACCGCGACCGGGCCGACCACCAGCGGGAGGTTCCAGGCTTCGCTGCCGCAGCGGGTCTTCGCGGCGTCGGCCTCGGCGCCGTCCTTCAGCGGGGAGTCCGAGCCGGCGAAGTCGACCTGGTTGCCGTTGAACTGCTTGATACCCGCACCGGAACCGCTTGGCTGGTAGGTGAGCTGCTGCCCGGAGCACTTCTGGGAGTACTTCTGCACGAAGATGTCGATCGCGGTCTTCTGCGCGGACGAGCCTTCCGCGTTGAGCGAGGGCTTGCCGCCGCAGTCCACCTGCGCGGTGCCGGTGGCCGCGGGCGCGCCGGAGTTCTGGCCACTGCCGCTGTTGTTCGCGGCGGGGTCGGAGCCACACGCGGCGAGCACGAGAGCGGCGCTCGCCACGATGCCGGCGGGCACGAGAGGCCGCAGAATCTTCACTGGTTTTCCTCCGGGGATAACAGACCATTCGGGTTTCGTCGAACCCGGACAGTAGGGAGCCACGGTGGACGGACGGCCGTCAGAAGGTGAACGAAGGGTGAACAAGGCCGCCATTGTGAGGAGCGCTACGTGTCCGTGTCCTGCCCGTGACCTGCTGATTGGCGCTGGGTGACGGCCAAGTGGCCGAACGTCAGCGCCCGTACTGGACGTCGACTTCGGACCGTGAGAACCCGAGCCGCTCGTACACCGCGACCGCGGCCGCGTTGTCCCCTTCGACGTACAAGATCACCTGACCGAGGCCGCGCGCGGCGAGATGGCGCAGACCGGCCGTGGTCAGCGCCTTGCCGAGCCCGCCGCCCTGCGCGCCGGGAGCCACGCCGACGACGTACACCTCACCGACCGGCTCGCCACCGAACCGGCGCGGGTTCGGCGGATGCACCTTCGTCCAGTGGAAGCCGAGCACGGTGCCTTCGACGTCCTCCGCGAGGAAGAAGCCCGCTGGGTCGAACCAGTCCTCGCCCTCGGTTTCGCGAACCTCGGCGACGGTCAGCGCGCCCTGTTCGGGGTGCCAGTCGAAGGCGCGCGCGTTGACCGCGACCATCGCCTCCTCGTCCTGGCCGGGCACGAACGCGCGCAGGCGGACGCCGTCGGGGAGCACGGGCTCCGGCCAGCCCGCCGACGGCACGTCGACGTGCATCACCAGCAGTTCGCGGGCACGCGCGAACCCGGTGCGCTCCGCCAGCTTCGCCGCGCCGGGATGATCGCCGTGCGACCACACGCGCAGCGTGTCCGGGTTCTCGCGGACGCCCGCGCGCGCCACGACGGCTTCGGTCAGCTCGGCGCCGAGGCCGCGGCGGCGGTGATCGGGGCGCACGATCAGCTCGGCGACCGTGCGCCCGAAGCTGTCGCCACCGAGGTCGAGGTGCGCGTAACCGACGAGATCCGGCTCGCCGTCAACCCGCGCAAGCAGGTGCGCGCCGCCGGTGAACTCGCCGGGCAGCGCCCCGTTCGACGGCAGTTCGGGCCTGCCGTCGACCTCGTTCGCCGCCGTGAGCAGTTCCAGCACCTCGGCCGCTTCGGACCCGGACAGCTCCTCCGACCACACCGCGTTCAGCACCGGTCCAGCCTATCCGGCGCACGGGGTCAGGACCGGGAGAAGGCGTCCAGCGCGGAGGTGTCCGCCGGCAGGTCGGTGAGCGCGGGCTTGCCGCCCTTGACCGGGCGCTCGAACTTGTAGCCGACGTTGCGCACGGTGCCGATCATCTGCTCGTGCTCGGGGCCGAGCTTCGCGCGCAGCCGCCGGACGTGCACGTCGACCGTGCGGGTGCCGCCGAAGAAGTCGTAGCCCCACACCTCCTGCAGCAGCTGGGCGCGCGTGAAAACGCGGCCGGCGTGCTGCGCGAGGTACTTGAGCAGCTCGAACTCCTTGTAGGTCAGTTCGAGCGTGCGCTTGCGCAGGCGCGCGGTGTAGGTCGCCTCGTCGATGACGAGATCGCCGACGCGCAGCTCCGCGTCCGCGTGGCTCTGCGCGCCGTCGCGAGTGGTCGCCAACCGCAGCCGGGCGTCCACCTCGGCGGGCCCCGCGGTGGGCAGCAGGATGTCATCGGTGCGCCATTCCGCGCTCACCGCGACCAGCCCGCCCTCACCGACGACCGCGATGATCGGTGTCGTCGCCTCGTCTTCACCGGTGCCCTTGAGCAGGCGGCAGAGGCTCTTCGCGGAGGCGAGATCGGTGCGCGCGTCGAGAAGGATGACGTCGCGGTGGCCCGCGTCGAGGAGAGCTGTCACTTCGGGAGCGCGGACGCGTACCGTGTGCGGCAACAGGTCGAGCGCGGGCAACACCGAGGTGGCCTCGGGTTCTGGGGTCAGCACCAGCAGGTCCAGGCTCATCGCCACACCGCCTCGTTCCATGGTCGCCTCGGATACGGCCTTCGGTCGGTGCTGAGTGAGAATAGCGGGTGAACCCGCCGAACACCTATCCCTGACGGCCGCATCACAGTCCGGGTACCAGGGTGACGACCAGCGGCAACAGATCGGAAGTGATGGTGAGCAGGCCCGTGACGCAGTACGACCGGCCCCCGAATCAGCCGCAGCAGCCGCGGCGCAGCCGGGGCGGCAGGCGCGCCAAGAAGCTGTTCATCATTCTCGGAATCCTGGTGCTGGTGCTGGTGGGGGCCGATTTCGGGCTCGCGGCCATCGCCGAGCACACGGTGTCGCAGAAAGCGCGGGAACAGCTGAAGCTGCCCGACGACCCGTCGGTCACCATTCACGGCTTCCCGTTCAGCACCCAGGCGATCGGCGGTGACTACGGCCACATCTCCGTGCAGGCCTCCGGGGTGAAGTTCGAGAACAAACTTCGTGACGTCGCGATCAGCGCGGAGTTGCGCGACGTGACCGCGCCGCTGTCGGACCTGATCAACGGCAACACCAACGCGATCAAGATCGGCACGCTCGAGGGCCAGATCAAGATCAAGGGCAGCGATATCGCCAGGATCGACCCGCTGACCCAGATCAAGGACTTCCGGATCGACAAGGCGAGCGAGCAGATGGTGAAGTCCGGCGAGGAGACGAAGCCGGACGAGACGACCACGACGCCGGACAAGTCGACGACGCAGTCCTCGGCCGGGGTGAAGATCTCGGGCAACCTCAACTTCGGTGGCAACAAGTTCGAGCTCACCTGCTACGCGATGATCGAAATCGACGGCACCAAGATCCACATCACCCCGGAGCGCGTCGAACTGGGGAATGACGCGGTGCCCAACATCGTTGGAAAGGCCGTGTCGAAGCTGCTCGTCGGCAGCTTGAAGACGACCGTCGACACCGGCACGCTGCCGTTCCAGGTCAAACCGACCTCGGTGAAGGTCGAAGAAGGCGGCGTGACCCTGACCGGTGAGGCGAAGGGCGTGACCTTCGCGGGAGTGAAGGGCACCGGCGAAACCACGGGAAGGTGATGGCAGGTGGCGGGGCTGTGGGTGGTGCTGGGCGTGCTGGTCGCCGGCTCGGCCGCCGGGCTGCTCCTGCGGCGGCGGGAGGGCCGGGTCAAGACGACCGGAAAGGCCCCCGGAACCGTCCCTGACCTCCCGGCCGCGGTCACCGGGGTGCTCGACCCCGAGCGCGTCACCCTGGTCCAGATCTCGACCACGTTCTGCGCCCCGTGCCGCCACGCCCGCGCCGTGCTCACCACCCTCGCCGACGGCACGGACGGCCTCCGCCACGTCGACCTCGACGTCACGCAGCGTCCCGAGGTGGCGCAGCAGCTCGGCGTGCTCCGCACCCCGACCACGCTCGCGCTCGCACCCGACGGCCGCGAGCTGCTGCGCGTCGGGGGCGTCCCGAAGGCGGGCTCCCTGCTCGACGCCTTGCGCCCGCATCTCCCGAATGCCGGGATGCGTCCCGGAGGGTGAGAGAGGTTCCCACTCTGAGGGACCGTAGGTACCCTGGGCGCTGTGTACGGGCTGCCCCTTGATCGTCCGACGCGGTGCTACCTCACCCAGCGCCGCGCGGTCGACCTGTGCCGTGTTCGCAGCAGCCTCTGTCCGGCCTGACCGGGTCGATCGCGACCCGAACCGCCGGTAGTACCCGGCGCGCCCCCTTTCGGCGCCCCTCCTCCGGATCCCATTCGGGAGTTGACATGTCAGCAGGACCAGCCGTGGACCCCCGCGGCCCGCGTTTCGCGGCCATCCTCACCACGATCGTGCTCGCGGTCGTGCTCGTCACCGGGTGGTGGCCGCTGCTCGCCGCGCAGACGGTGGTGTTCGCGATCGGCGCGTTCATCGGGTTGAAGCCCGCGCCGTACTCCCTGCTCTACCGGTACCTGGTCGCGCCGAGGCTCGGCCAGGCGACCGAACGCGAAGACGCGGCGCCACTGCGGTTCGCCCAGGCCGTCGGATTCGTGTTCGCGCTCGTCGGCACCATCGGCTACGCGACGGAAGTCACCGCGCTCGGTGTGGTGGCGACCGCGTTCGCCTTGTTCGCGGCATTCCTCAACGCGGCGTTCAACTTCTGCCTCGGGTGCGAGATGTACCTCCTGATCCGCCGGTTCACGCCGAGCGGCCAGCCCTCCTGAAGATCCCTTCCCGAACAAAGAAAGCGAGTACCGCCTCCATGAGCCGTGAAGACGTCCTGGTCACCACCCAGTGGGCCGAGGACAACCTGGACACCCCCGGTGTCGTGTTCGCCGAGGTCGACGAGGACACCACCGCCTACGACGGCGGCCACATCCGCGGCGCGGTGAAACTCGACTGGCGCACCGACCTGCAGGACCCGGTCCGCCGCGACTTCGTCGACAAGGCGTCGTTCGAGAAGCTGCTGTCGGACAAGGGCATTTCGAACGGCGACCGCGTGGTCCTCTACGGCGGCAACAACAACTGGTTCGCGGCCTACGCGTACTGGTACTTCAAGCTGTACGGCCACGAGAACGTCCAGCTCCTCGACGGCGGCCGCAAGAAGTGGGAGCTCGACGGCCGCGAGCTGAACGCGGACGAGGTCAAGCGCGAGGCGACCGACTACAAGGCCAAGGAGCCGGACACCTCGATTCGCGCCTTCCGCGACGAGGTCGTCCAGTCCATCGGCAGCAAGAACTACATCGACGTCCGTTCGCCGGACGAGTTCGCCGGCAAGCTGCTCGCGCCCGCGCACCTCCCGCAGGAGGTCGCGCAGGTGCCGGGCCACATCCCCGGCGCGCTGAACGTGCCGTGGGCGAAGGTCGCCAACGAGGACGGCACCTTCAAGTCCTCCGACGAGATCAAGGAGCTCTACGCGGAGGCCGGACTCGACGCGTCGAAGCCGACCATCGCCTACTGCCGCATCGGCGAGCGCTCGTCGATCGCCTGGTTCGCGCTGCACGAGCTGCTCGGCCAGACCGATGTGAAGAACTACGACGGATCGTGGACCGAATACGGCTCGCTGGTCGGCGTGCCGGTGGAACTGGGAGCGAAGTGATGACGGCGAACGACGGGTGCGGCGCACCGGTGCAGACGGCCACCGACACGCGGGAGGACACCAAGGGACAGGTCGTGCTGGCCGGGAAGGTGACCGGTTCCGAGGGCCCGGTCGGCGGCGCGTTCGTGCGGCTGCTCGACTCCGGCGGCGACTTCACCGGCGAGGTCGTCACCTCGCCGGAGGGCGACTTCCGCTTCTACGCGGCACCGGGCACCTGGACGGTGCGCGCGCTGCACCGCACCGGCAACGGTGAAGCCTCGGTCAGCGCGGACGGGCCCGGCGTGCACCAGCTCGCCGTCGCGGTCGCGTAGGCGTTTTCCAGCACTGGAGGCCATCCACGGCTCGTGGATGGCCTCCAGTGCTTTCAGGCGCGTGGGGCGCCCTGTTTTCCGGCGGTCAGGCGTCGGCGAGGCGGGCGAGCAGCGTCCTGGTCACCTCGGGGCTCAGCGCGCGATCGCGCAGCCGCTCCAGCACCTTCCGGTAGAGCGCCACCTGGTGCGGTTCGTCGACGAAGACGCCACCGCTCATGCTCTCGGCGTAGATGGCGGAGGGCTGTGCGGGGTATTCGTAGAGGCTGAAGGAATCCATCACCGCGAACGAGCGGACCGCGCGCGGCACCACCCGCACCACGCACTCGCCGTGCGCGGCGGCGAGGAACAGGTGCATGCTCTGCTCCTGCATCACCCTGCTGTCGCCGACCATGTTGCGCAGGGCCCGTTCGTGCACGAAGAACTCCGCGTGCGGCCGGCCGCTCTTGTGCAGCAGTTCCTGCCGGGAGAGCCGGTAGGCGACCCGCACCTCCTGTTGCTCCGGTGTGAACAGGCTGCAGCGAAACAGTTCGCGCGCATAGGCCGCCGACTGCAGAAGACCAGGTATCACCAGCGGTTCGTAGCTCGATATCGAGCGCGCCGTGGTTTCCGCGGCGACGACGGATCGCGGTGTGGCTGGGCTTCCTGGGACGCCTGCCCGCAGCCAGAAACCCGTATCGGGCTCCGCGGCGAGCGTGCCGGCTCTTTCCCCAGTGGCGGATTCGTACCGTGTTGTTCCGGTCATGCGTGGCACGCTAAACCTCCGAGCGCGTCCAGGGGCAGTATCTCGGAACCGTTTCACCACAAGGAACGAGCGATGGTGCGCACGTGCACCGGCGTTTCAGTGGCCATTCGCGGCGCGTTCGTAGGAACTGGCCAGGTCAAGCAGCCAGGCCCGCGACTCCTCCCGATTCAGCGCGGCGTTCTCGAGCCGTGAGAAATATCCTCGGTACCGCACGATGTCGGCTGGCCGTTCCAGGAACACCCCGGCCGAACTTCCTTCCGTGTAGGCGACCGTCGGGCACTCGTCGAAGTCCATCAACCGGAAACCGCCGCCCAGCGCGCGGAACGGGCCGGCCGAGTTGGGCACCACCCGCACCGGGCACAGCCCCTCGGACGAAGCGAGCACCAGGAACAGGATCTGCTCGTACATGGTCCTGGCGTCGCCGAGTTTCATCCGCAACGCGCTCTCCTGCACGAAGAACGTCCGGTCGGGTCCGCCGCGCGCGTGCAGCATCTCCTGCCGCTGCAGGCCCGCCAGCACCCTCGCCTCCTGTTGGGACGGCGGCAACGGCGTGCTCCAGCCGACGAGCGCCCGCACGTAGTCCTCGGTCTGCAGCGGACCGGGGACGACCAGTGGTTCGTAAGCGGTGACCTCGCGCGCCGCGTTCTCCTGCACGAGCAGGGATCGGAACCGGGCGGGCAGCTCCGGATCGTGCGGGCAGGCCCGGTATCCGGTGTCCGGCTCCTTCGCCATCGAGCGCAACCGTTCGTACTCCTCGGGAATCAACGGCCCGCAGCTCGCCAGCCACGCGGCGAC
This sequence comes from Amycolatopsis minnesotensis, assembly GCF_039529815.1. Lineage (NCBI taxonomy): Bacteria > Bacillati > Actinomycetota > Actinomycetes > Pseudonocardiales > Pseudonocardiaceae > Amycolatopsis > Amycolatopsis minnesotensis. The sequence goes on from NZ_BAAANN010000041.1 coordinate 10,916, forward strand.
CTCGGCCTCGGTTATCGGCCTCCTCCCGTTCTCGATGAAGGAGAGCTTGCCATGGGGCCACGACAGTTTCTGGCTCAGCGCGCGCCCGGTCAGGTTCGCGCGCTGCCTGGCGAGTTTCAGCGCGTGCCCGAGCTCTCTCGCTCGCACGGAGGAGTCCTGCTGTCCGGTGTCCTTCATACGGCACACGCTAGAGCGACCGGCCCGTCCGAGGAGAGCGCGGCACAACCGTTTCACCGGAACGGGAACCCTGATTCTTTTCCGCAACGCGCGCGAAAGATCACGACAGATCTTTCGCGCTCTTTCGCAGCTGTAGAGCCTTTTCGATCTAGGCGTTCCGCGAAGCGCTTCTCAGCGAAACAACGTCTTATGAAAGGCCCGTGTGGTGCGAACTCGTACCAGCACACCCCCATTCGGCCGAACACCCACACACCCGATAAAGTCCACAAAGGACTTCTTCGGCCACGGGTCGGCGAACCGCGCGGCGGCCGAAGACCGGGAACTGTCGGACCACGGCGGTACGGTCCTCCCACTTCGATCCGAAGGGGAGAGCATGGCCACGAACTGGACGTTGACGGTGGACTGCGCGGAACCCGGGAAGCTGGCGCGGTTCTGGGCACTCGCGCTCGGCTACGTCGAGCGGCCATCGCCCGAGGGGTTCGCGACCTGGGAGCACTGGTTCGCGCACCACGACGTGCCCGAAGCGGAGTGGGACGACGGCGCCTTCCTGTCCGACCCGGACGGTGTCGCGCCCGCGATCTCGTTCCTGAAGGTGCCGGAGGGGAAGGTGGCGAAGAACCGGCTGCACATCGACGTGCGGGCGGGCGGCGGGCGGCAGACGCCGTGGGAGGTCCGGTGGCCGCGTGCGGAGCGGGCCGCCGAACGGCTCGTCGCGGCGGGCGCGACGATCGTGCACCGGTACGAGTCGCGGGGACGGCCGGATCACTTCTGGATGGCCGACCCGGAAGGGAACGAGTTCTGCCTGCTGTGAACCGGCGCTACCCGGCCTCGTCGTCGCGCAGTGCGCGGTCGGTGTAGTCACGCATCCGCGGGCACTGGACGATCGGTTTCTCGCTGGGACAGCGCAGGAAGTGCTCCAGGAACCCCTCGGCGGCGGCGAGGCGCTCCCGCTGCGCCCTGATCTCCGCGAGCCGCGACTTCATCGCGGCCCGCCAGTCACCGCGCGACCGGCCGCCCACGATCGCCGCGATCTCGTCGAGGCTCATCATCCCGGTGTCCTGCAACAGCTTCACCGCGGCGAGGCGGTGCATCTCCTCGTCGCCGTACCAGCGCGCGCCCGCTTTGCGCCCGGCGGGCGCGACCAGCCCGCGTTCGTCCCAGTACCGCAGTGCCGACACCGCGACACCGACCTTCGCGGCCGCCTCCCCGATCTGCCACATGGATCCAGTTGACCTCAAGCCGACTTGAGACCGCAACCTGTACTCGTGACCCAATCGAAAACCGTTACCGAAAAGCGGCGCGAGGTGGCACTGCTGGCCACGCTCTTCCTCGGCACCTTCATGGCGCTGCTCGACGTCAGCATCGTCACCATCGCGCTGCCGAGCATGCAGCGCTCGCTCGGCGCGCCCCTGTCCCAGCTGCAATGGATCGTCGACGGTTACGTCATCGCGCTCGCCGCGAGCATGCTCACCGGGGGCGCGCTCGCCGACCGTCACGGCCGCAAGCGCGTGTTCCTGCTCGGGCTCGTCGTGTTCACGCTGGCCTCGGCCGCCTGCGCGTTCGCGGGCGGCGCCGGCTGGCTGATCGCCGCCAGGGTGGTGCAGGGCGCCGCCGCCTCCGTGATCACACCCGGCGCGATGGCGCTGCTGGCGCTCGCCTACCCCGAACCGGCGCGCCGCGCCCGCGTGTTCGGCCTGTGGAGCACCGTCGCGTCGCTCGCGTTCATCGCCGGGCCGCTCGTCGGCGGCCCGCTCACCGAGTACCTCGGCTGGCAGAGCGTGTTCCTGATCAACCTGCCGCTCGGCGCGGTCGCGATCGCGCTCGGCAGGCGGGCGCTGTCCGAGTCCGCCGATCCGGCGCACGCCTCGGTCGATCCGGCGGGCCAGCTCCTCGCGGTCTGCTGGATCGGCGCCCTCAGCTTCGGGTGCATCGAAGCCGGGCACCTCGGCTGGACGGCTCCGGTGGTGCTGACCGCGCTGACCGCGGCGGTGGTGGCGTTCGGCGCCTTCGTCGCGGTCGAGCTGCGCAGGCCACGGCCGATGCTGCCGATCCGGCTGTTCGCCCGTCCCGAGTTCGGCATGGTCAACCTCAGCTCGTTCGCGATCGGCTTCGGCACGTTCGGCAGCTTCTTCCTGCTCTCGCTCTACCTCCAGACCGCGCGCGGCGCGGGCCCGACCGAGGCCGGGCTCCAGTTCCTGCCGTACGTGCTGGCCAGCAGCCTCTCGGCGAACATCACCGGCAGGGTGGTCGCCAGGCACGGGCCCCGCGTGCCCATGCTCACCGGCTGCGCGGCGCTCGCCGCCACCCTGCTGGCACTGACCGCGCTGGGCCCCGGCACGCCGTACTTCGTGGTGGCGATCCTGTTCGCGGTGCTCGGCGCCGCGCTGATGCTCGCGGGCCTGCCGGTCAACACGATGGCCATGCACGTGGTGCCGAAGGAGCGCAGCGGCATGGCCTCGGCCACCGTCAACGCGACGCGGCAGACCGGCACCGCGCTCGGCGTCGCACTGCTGGGCTCGCTGGTGGCCACCGCGCCCGGCTTCACCACCGGCCTGCACCGAGGGCTGGTCGTGGCCGGGGCGGTGACCGCGGTGGTGACGGCCCTCACCGCGGTGACCCTGCGGAAGGCCAGGTGAGCGACCCGGGACTATCCTCGTGCGGGTGGAGATCCTGTTTACGACACTGCTGGTGCTCGCGGGCATCGCCGTCACCTGGTTCGCGGTCTACGTCGTCTACCGGTTGTACTCCGACCAGCGCTGAGCGAACCGATGACGACGAGCGGCGACGAAGCCATCCAGGCCGCGGAGCGACGTGCCGAGAGCACGCGCGAAAAGAACCTGCCCCAGTTCACGGACCTGCCCATTCCGGCGGACACCGCGAACCTCCGCGAGGGCCCGAACCTGAACGAGGCGTGCCTCGCGCTGCTCCCGCTCGTCGGGGTGTGGCGCGGCGAGGGTGAGATCAACTACCCCACGATCGACGGCCCGCGGAAGTTCGCGCAGCAGCTCACCGTCGCCCACGACGGCAGGCCGTTCCTCTACCACGAGGCGCGGTCGTGGCTGCTCGACGACGACGGCAACGTCATCCGGCCCGCCGCGCGCGAGACCGGGTTCTGGCGGCCGCAGGCGGACGACACGATCGAGCTGCTGCTGGCCCATTCCAGCGGCATCATCGAGCTGTTCTACGGCAAGCCGCAAAGCCAGACCTCGTGGGAGCTCGGCACCGACGCCGTGGTCCGCACCGCGACCGCGAAGGACGTGACGGGCGCGCAGCGCCTCTACGGCCTCGTCAACGGCGACCTCGGCTACGTCGAGGAACGCGCGATGGTCGGCGAACCGATGCAGCCGCACGCCTCGGCGCTGCTGCGTCGCGTCGTGGGCTGAGGCCGTTGCGCTGGCGGCGCTGCGGCGAGCACGGCGTGCTGGCCGAGTGCGCCTCCCTCACCGAGGCGATGGCGGTCCGCGCGACGATCGCGGAGGCCGGGTTGCCCGGTGTCACCGAAATCGTCCCCGGCGCGCGCAGCGTGCTGGTCGTAGCGGAACGAAGTGCGCTGGACCCGGTACGGCGGCTCGTCGAAGCCGCCGACCTCCAGCACCCGCCCGAGGGCTCGCCCCGGGAAATCGTGCTCGACGTGCGCTACGACGGCGAGGACCTCGACCTGGTCGCCCGCACCGCCGGGATCGGCGCCGACGACGTGATCCGCCTGCACACCGGAGCCGAGTACACCGTCGCCTTCACCGGTTTCGCGCCCGGTTTCGGCTATCTCACCGGCCTTCCCGAACCGTTGCGGCAACCCCGGCTGGAGACCCCGCGGACCAGGGTGCCGCCGGGTTCGCTCGGGGTCGCGGGCGAGTTCACCGGGGTGTACCCGCGCTCGTCGCCGGGGGGCTGGCGGCTGATCGGCAACGTCGGCACGACCCTGTTCGACCCGAAGGCCACGCGGCCCGCGCTGCTCGCGCCCGGCGACAAAGTGCGGTTCCGGAGCGTGTCGTGAGAGCCGTCGAGATCCTCGCGACCGGGCCGTCCGCGCTGGTGCAGGACCTCGGCAGGCCGGGGAACGCCCACCTCGGCGTGCCGCCGTCCGGCGCACTGGACGCACCGGCGCTGCGGCTGGCGAACCGGCTGGCCGGCAACCCGGAGCAGGCGGCCGGGATCGAGTCGGTGCTGGGCGGCCTGCGGTTGCGCGCGCTCACGTCGTGCACCGCCGCGGTCACCGGCCCGGCGGTCGCGGTCACCGCGGGCGGGCGCGGGCGCGGCACCCACGTGCCCGTCCACCTCGCCGCCGGTGACGTGCTGGAACTGGGCACGCCCGCCACCGGTCTGCGGTGCTACGTGGCGCTTTCCGGCGGGATACTGGCCGAACCGGAGCTGGGCAGCATGGCCACCGACGTGCTGTCCGGGATCGGCCCGCCGCCGCTTTCCGCGGGCGAAACGCTGCGGCTCGGCGACCCCAGCGGCATCCCCGTCGGCGAAGACGCGCTCTCCCCGTCCACCCCACCGTCCACTTTGGACGTCGAACTGCTGCTCGGCCCGCGTGACGACTGGTTCGGCGAACCCGTGTCGCAGCTCGCGCGCGCCTGGACCGTCACGCCGGAGTCGAACCGCGTCGGCGTCCGCCTCGACGGGCCCCCGCTGCGACGTGCCGAGGGCTTCGCCGACGCCGAGCTGCCGAGCGAAGGGATCGTCACCGGCGCGGTGCAGGTGCCGCCGGACGGCCTGCCGGTGGTGTTCCTCGCCGATCACCCGACCACCGGCGGTTATCCGGTGCTCGGCGTGGTGCGCGCGGCGGCACTTCCCTCACTCGCACAGGCGAGGCCGGGAACCTCGGTGCGCTTCCGCCCGTCAAGCACGGTGTGGAGCGAGTAGCGATCAGCGACGGCACCGGCACGATCGACATCCGTGGCGGGAGCCCGTACGGCTGGGCGGTGGAAAGCCTGCTGTACCTCGGCGGCGTGGCGGCGGTGCTGGACAGCACGGCCTACGAGGGGTCGATCGGCAGGCTGGTCGCCCGCGCGCCGAGCCTGCCGGCGCGGCCGGACCTGGTCGCCTCGCTGCGGATCGCGCTGGCGACCGGTCAGCTCCGGCGCCCGCTGAGCGCGACGCTCGCGCCGCTGCTCGGCCTGCTCGCGAACGGCACCTACGAGCTGACCGGCCCGGAAAAGCTGGCCGAGGCGGACCCCTGGTACGTGCTCGCGCCCGAGCCGGACCAGCCGCACTGGCTGTACGAGGAGCGCGACGACCGGTACCTGGTGCCGACCGAGAGCTGGCCGCCCGCCGACACCGACCGCATCGGCTACTACCGGGCCGCGATCCGCACCGGCCACCGCCCGGCCGCGGTGTTGCTGCACGTCGCGAGCGAACGGCGCTACAGTGGCTACCTGCTCGACGGCCACCACAAGATCGCCGCCTACGAAGCGGAAGAGGTGCTGCCGACCGTGGTGCGGATCGCCAGGGTCGACCCGCCCGCGCTCACCGCGGCCGACCTCCGCGAAGGGTTCTCGCCGCCGGCACGGGAAAACAGGGACTTCCGGCGCCTCGTCGCCACCCTGCCGAACCCGGCCTGACCACCCGCCCGGGGTGCCTGCCTGCGCCCTGGCTTGAAAATAAGCAGCTTCGCCGGGCACAGCGAGATCGCCCCTCCAGCGGAGGCGCGCGCCCCTGTTTTCACCCCTGGCAGGACGTCCCCGCCAGGGGACACAGACGACTGAAGGTGTCCCTCGGGGCATGGGCGCGGAGCCTGCCGAGGCAGATGCCCCGAAGGTGACCTTCGGGGCATCATCAGCGCGGGAGCGGAAAGGAGCGGAGAAGGCGCGCGGGAGCGCAGAAAGCTCGTGAGGGTCGCATTCGCGGCGTTGAGGTCCCTGAAGGTGACCTTCAGGGCCTGCGGCCCGAGCAGAGGCCCGGAGTGCCGTTCCGGCGCCCGGAAATGTCGGTGGCGCACGGTAATGTTGACCATGGGGGTCCCCAAGGCGAACGAAGGGGCATTCTCGTGTTGCCGCGAAGGGCGTGCCGTGGTCGGCGTGCCGTGGTCGAGCCGCGGGTGGCCGTGAGTCCGCGCCCTGGCCGCGGACGGCGAAAGGCGTTCCTCCCGGGGAACCGGGCTCAGGCGTATTCGGCCTCGTAGGCCGCCGCCAGCTCCGCGTGCACCTTCGACGAATCCGGCAGCGCGGTCCCGTCCAGCGTGTGCACCCTGGTGACCTTCCGCACCGACGACGCCAGGAACACGCCGTCGGCGTCCAGCAGGTCCGGCACCCGCAGCGACTCCACCTTGACCGACCAGCCCGCCTTCTCGGCCCCGCGGAACAGCCCCGCCTGCGTGGTGCCCGGCAGGATGCCGATGTTCGCGGGCGGCGTGTACAGCGTGCGGTCCTTCGCGACGACGACCGTCGACGTCGGGCCTTCCAGCACCGAGCCATCGCTGGCGGTGAACACGACGTCGCTGGCGCCACGGCGGCCCGCTTCGCGGATGGCGGCCATGTTGATGCCGTACGAGAGCGACTTCGCGCCGAGCAGCAGCCACGGCGCGCGCTCGGCGAGGGCGGGGTCGATCCCGCGGTCGAGGGTGATCGCGGCGACGCCCTCGGCGCGCGCCTTGATCACCTTCTGGTCGATTTCCAGGCCGAGCGCGAACCCGGTCGGCCCGGCTTCCGGATCGCCTTCGACGCCCCTGGTGCAGACCAGCTTGAGGGCGATCTCGTCACCGCCGTCCCAGTTCTCGAGCACCAGCCCGGCCGCGCGCTCCCAGGCCGCCCGGTCCGGCTCCGGCAGGTCCATCTTGGCCGCGGACCTGGCCAGCCGGTCGAGGTGCGGACCGAACTCGCGGGGCTTGCCACCGACGACGAGGATGGTCTCGAAGATGCCGTCACCCCGCAGCAGGCCCAGATCGTCGACGCGGATGTGGGCCGCGTCGGGGTCGGCGAGGGTTCCGTCCAGGAAAGCGAGCACGCGCATGCGAAAAGGGTACCGTCGGCACCATGTCCTACCAGTCGCCCTTGCTCGAAACGCACGGATCGATCGCGCCGCCGGACGGTCACGCCGAACCCGGGGTGCCGTGGCACTGGGGTGACCCGTTCGCCGAGCAACGGACCGCGGCGCGCACCGTCGCCGTGGTCGACCGCTCGCACCGCGAGGTGCTGACGGTCCGCGGCGACGACCGGCTTTCCTGGCTGCACCTGGTGATCTCGCAGCACATGACCGAACTCCCCGACGAGATGGGCACCGAGGCGCTGGTGCTCGACAGCCACGGCCGCATCGACACCCACATGGTGCTGGCGCACGTCGGCGGCACGGTGTGGCTCGACACCGATCCGGGGCCGGTGGCCACCAGCGCGCTGCCGAAGGGCGGCGAAAAGCAGACGCTGCTCGACTACTTCGAAGCGATGAAGTTCTGGTCCAAAGTAGACATCGCGCGCAGCGAGCACGCCGTGCTCACGGTACTGGGCCCCGAAGCCGACGCGCTGCTCACGAAACTGGACATCCAGCTCGGCACCGAGCCGTACGCGGTCGCCGCGATCCCCGGCGGGGTCGCCAGGCGCATGCCGTGGCCGGGACGGTCCAGTGTGGACTTGCTCGTGCCGAGGGCGGAGCTGGCGGACTGGTGGCAGCGCGTCACCGATGCGGGCGCGCGCCCCGCGGGCACCTGGGCCTTCGACGCCCTGCGCGTGGAGTCGCTCCGGCCGCGGCTCGGCGTCGACACCGACGAGCGCGCGATCCCGCACGAGGTCAACTGGATCGGCTCCGCCGCGCACGTGGCGAAGGGCTGCTACCGCGGCCAGGAGACCGTGGCGAAGGTGCACAACGTGGGCCGCCCGCCCCGGCAGATGGTGCTCCTGCACCTCGACGGGTCACCCGAGATCGCGCCGGAGCCCGGCGAACCGGTGCGGCTCGGCGAGCGCGTGGTCGGCCGCGTCGGCAGCGTCGCCCAGCACCACGAACTCGGACCGGTGGCGCTCGCACTGGTCAAACGGTCCGTCCCGGTGGACGCCGAACTCCTCGCGGGCGAGGAGGACCACGTGGTCCAAGCGGCCATCGACCCGGACTCGATGCCGGCCGAGCACGCCGCCCCCGGGCGCGAAGCCGCCCAGCGGCTGCGCGGCTGAAGCTGGCGTGCGACGGTGACTTACGTAAGGATGTCCGCGTGATCGAAGTCCGGCCCGGTGGGCGCCGACGTATCGACCGGGTACTCGACGGGGAATACGTGCGCGGGCTCGGCGGGCTGACGCTGACCGTGCTGCGCGAGCGTCGAGACGAAGCGGCGCAGGAGGAAACCGACCTTTCCTACCTGCGCAGGCTCCTGCACGCCCGGATCGACATCGTGCGCGCCGAGCAGCAGCGCCGCAGCTCGGGCGGGGAGAGCATCGTCGACCGGCTCGCCAGCATCCTGTCCGATTCCGCGCTCGGCAGCTCCGGCCGCCACCAGCAGCTCGAACCGTCACGCGCGGGCGAGCACCGCCGCCAGGCCGAAGCGCTCGTCGGGAACTCGGACCTCACCGACGTCGGCGCGCTGACCGGGGAAAAGCTCGCCGAGACGTTGCGCACCTACACCGACGAAGAGATGTCGGTGTCGACGCGGCGGCGCGAGGTGCAGGCCGTCGTCGACACGATCAACGCGGAGATCGCGGCGCGCTACGCCGAGGGGAAGGCCTCGGTGGACGAACTGCTGGACACCGAGCGGGGGCGGAAGGCCGCCGAGTGACCAACCCGGTGCTCGTGGAGGTCACCCGCTCGGGCTTCGTCGAAAGCGTGCACCGCGGCGCGGTCGTGGTACTGGACCCGGACGGCCGCCCGATCTTGTCGGCCGGTGACGTGACGAGCCCGATCTACCCGCGTTCGTCGAGCAAGCCGCTGCAGGCGCTGGCGATGCTGCGGCACGGCCTCGGCCTCGACGGCGAGGGCCTGGCGCTGGCCTGCGCGTCGCACAGCGGCGAACCGCGGCACGTGCGCGGAGTGCTGAGCCTGCTGGAGCGGTACGGGCTCGGCGAAGACGACCTGCGCTGCCCCAAGGCCCTCCCGAGGCACCAGCCGAGCATGCTTGCCGCACCGTCGCCGCGGCGCGTGGCGATGAACTGCTCCGGCAAGCACACGGCGATGCTCGTGACCTGCGTCGAAGCTGGCTGGGACCGGCCAGGCTACCTCGATCCGGAGCACGAGCTGCAGCGCGCGATCAAGGCCACGCTCGGCGAGGCGACCGGCGAGCCGATCGGGCGCACCGGCGTCGACGGCTGCGGCGCGCCGCTGTTCGCCTACTCGCTGACCGGGCTGGCGCGGGCGTTCGGACGGCTGGTCACCGGTGACGCCCAGTGCACCCGGATCGCCGGCACCATGCGCGCGCACCCGTGGCTCGTCGCGGGCACCGGCCGGGAGGACACCGCGCTCATGCGCGGCGTCGGCGGGCTGCTCTCCAAGGAAGGCGCCGAGGGCGTGCACGCGGTCGCACTGGCCGACGGCACCTCGATCGCGCTCAAGATCGACGACGGTGCCGCGCGCGCCAGGATGCCGGTGATCGTCGCCGTGCTCGACCGGCTCGGCGCGCTGCCATCGGATCCGGCCGCCGCGGCCGTGCTCACCGGCCTCGCCCGCGGCCCCGTTCTCGGCGGCGGCCTGCCGGTGGGCGAGTTCCGCGTCCCCGGCGCGCTCCTCGGCTGATCCGGCCCTGGTCAGTTGTGGTGTTCCTGGCTCGCCAGGGTCGACCAGTACTCGCGGAGCTTGCCGAACAGGCCACCGAGCCGCTCCACGTTTCCGGTGCGCAGCGCGTCGAGGATGTCGTGCACGTCTTCGGCGGAGTGGTCCGAGGTGAGCGTCTCGTCGTCGAGGAGCTGCACGAGGCCGCCGTAGTCGAGTTCGATCACGGCGTCGTCGTCGAAGTTGTCCAGCCACTGGCCGGTCTCGGCGAGGATCCGCGCCGGGCCGGACTCGCCGAGGGTGTTCTCCACCAGGTCCTGCGCCTCGGCGACCCGGATCACCGCGTCCGACATGGCGACCCGCCACGACAGCTCGCGCGCCGGGTCCTGCCTGCCCGTGCCCAGTACCAGCTTGCGCTCCTCGGGTTCGACGATCGCGAACCACGGAAGCGGCACCGTCCAGGTCGTCGACAGCACGTGGACGGCGGGCCGGAGCAGCTCGCCGAGCGCCGAGGTGGTGCGGCTGCGCACCGTCTCGGCGGTCACGCCGCCCGCCGAGAGGATCGAGGCGCGCAGCGTGGGGTGAGCGTCGCCGAGGAAGTTCACGAGCGCGGCGGCCGACCTCGCCCGCAGCTCCAGCGGGCACACGTACGGCTCGCTCGCCGCGCCGCCGCTGGGCACGTCGGCCGGGTCGAGCACCAGCACGTCGGTGCGGGTGCTCGGCGCGGCCTTGCCGTCGGCCAGCTCGGCCGGGAGCAGGCGCACCGGTGCCGCGGTTTGTGATTTGAGCCACATCTGTTGTTCGCGCTCGCCGACGGTCCCCCTGGTCAGGTTGGCCGCCTTGACCGCGTCGAGCAGCGGCCTGCCGGGGGGTTCACCGAAGGCCGACAGCGGTTCGTAGACCCGCAAGTACGCCACGAAGGGACGGAGCACCCCTGAATCGTGGCACGGAGACCCGGCCGGAACACCACCGACCGGCGCAACGACCGTCACGGACCGTCGCGATGCGAACCGGGGCCGCGCTCGATCCAGCGTCCGGAGAGGACTGTCACGACCGGCACACGGTGCCACGTCGCACGGGACCCCTGCGACACGGTACGGTGTGCACAGGAAATAATTGTCGAGACGATGCGGGGCCGCCGTTTTCCCCCGGCCGCCCCGCCCCTGTGCGAGGGGGTCGAGCCATGGGGCGCGGCCGGGCTAAGGCCAAGCAGACGAAAGTGGCGCGAGAGCTCAAGTACAGCACTCACGACACGGATTTCGATGCTTTGCAGCGCGAGCTGTCCAGTAGTTCCTCTGACGACAGGCACGAGGACGACAAGCGGTATGACGAGGACCCGTACGACGGGTACGACGAATACCGCCGCTGAGGCGAGTTGACCACGAGGGTGGGAACCGGGCACCACGCCCGGACCCACCCTCGTGTCTCGCCCTGTCCTTCTTTCGTCATGACCAAGTAGGGAGCCAGCGATGCCGGGTATCGAACGGGTGGGCGTCGTCGGTGCCGGGCTGATGGGCTCCGGTATCGCCGAGGTGCACGCCAAGGCCGGACTGGACGTCACGGTCACCGAGGTGAGCCAGCCGGCGCTCGACGCCGGCCGCGCACGCATCGAGAAGTCGCTGCAACGCGGCGTGAAGCACAACAAGATCAGCGAGGCCGACGCCTCCGCCGCGCTCGCCAGGCTCACCTTCACCACCGATCTCGAATCCTTCGCCGACCGCGATCTCGTGGTCGAGGCGATCCTCGAGCAGGAGCAGGCCAAGCTCGACGTGTTCGCCAGGCTCGACAAGATCGTCACCAGCGAGCACGCGATCTTCGCGTCGAACACCTCGTCGATCCCGATCATGAAGCTCGGCATGGCCACCCAGCGGCCGGCGCAGGTCGTGGGCATCCACTTCTTCAACCCGGTGCCGGTGCTGCCGCTCGTCGAACTGGTGCCCTCGCTGCTGACCGGCGAGGAGACCATCGCCCGCGCCGACGCGCACGCCACCGGGACGCTGCACAAGACCGTGATCCGCTCGCAGGACCGCGCGGGCTTCATCGTGAACTCGCTGCTGGTGCCGTACCTGCTTTCCGCGATCCGGATGATCGAGTCCGGGTTCGCCTCGGCCGAGGACATCGACCGCGGCATGGAACTGGGCACCGCGCACCCGATGGGCCCGCTGCGCCTGTCCGACCTGATCGGCCTCGACACCGTGAAGGCCATCGCCGACTCGATGTACACCGAGTTCAAGGAGCCCCTGTACTCCTCGCCCCCGCTCCTGCTCCGCATGGTCGACGCCGGCCTGCTGGGCAAGAAGTCGGGTCGCGGCTTCTACTCGTATTGACATCGGTCGTCAAAATCCGCGACCCGGCTTGAACGCGAGTCGCGCTCAGGAGCAGGCGGGCGTGTTGGGTCACCCGTGTTCGGGTGAGGCAGGATGGGGCGCCATGGATGAGCCACTTCGTGTCGGCCTCGTGGGCGCCGGTCCCTGGGCGACCTCGACCCATGCGCCCGGTCTGGCCGATCACCCCGGTACGACGCTGACCACGGTCTGGGCTCGCCGAGAGGAAGCCGCGCGACCGCTCGCCGAGCAGTACGGCGCGAGCGTGGCGGCCGGTTTCGGCGAACTGCTGGACCAGGTCGACGCGGTGGCGTTCGCGGTGCCGCCGTCGGTGCAGGCCGAGCTGGGCGTGCTCGCCGCCGAACGGGGCAAGCACCTGATCCTGGAGAAGCCGATCGCGCCGGACCTCGCCGCGGCCACGCGGCTCGCGGACGCGGTCGACGGCGCCGGGGTGGCCGCGCTCGTGCTGCTCACGCTCCGCTACACGATGGCCGCCCAGGAGTGGCTGGCCGGGCTGGCCACCGCGGGCGGCTGGCGGGGCGGCGCGGCGCGCTGGCTCTCCGGTGCCCTGCTCGGCGACACCTACGGCGGCTCGTCGTGGCGCCACCAGGACGGCGCGCTGGCCGACGTCGGGCCGCACGCGCTGGACTTCCTCGACGCCGCGCTCGGCCCGATCGACCGCGTGCTGGCCGCTAACCGCACTCCGGAGGACCTCTGGCACCTGATGCTCGAGCACGACGGCGGCGCGGTCAGCACGGCGACGCTCACGCTCAACCTCCCCGTGCAGCCGACCGTCGTCGAGGTCGCCGTGTACGGGGAGCACGGGTACCGGTCGCTCGGCCGCAAACCGGGCACGCGCGAGGAGTCCTACACCGCGTTGCTCGACGACTTCGCCGCGATGATCGCGAGCGGCACCACCGGGCACCCGTGCGACGTGCACCGCGGCGTGCACCTGCAGCGCCTCCTCGACGAAGCCCGCGCGCTGGCCCGCTGACCGCGCCGACGACCGCGCAAGAATCCACTGTGGACACCGGCCGCCCGGTGACCACGGGCTGGCGGACCGCGAACCTCGTCCAACGGACGATGCGCGACCACTCGGACGGGTTATCCGCCACCGCATGCGCCATCGAACCGGGCACCGAGGTTCGCCTGCGCTACGACGGTTTCGGGCGGATGAAACCGCAATACCACTGGTGCGACTGACAAAAACCCGCGACACGCGAAACACAGCCAAGATCACCGAAAAGGTACCGCCGCTGACCGCGCCGATTCCGGCGCGCGATGCGAGGGTGATCTTCGGGAGTCGTGTTTTCCGGGGAGGCACCACCATGGATGCTCTGCTGCGCGGATTCGGGGTGATGATCCCGATTTCGCTGACAGCACTGCCACTCGCCATGTTCGCGTGGCCGTTCGTCACCATGCTGCGCAGGCGAAGACATCCCTTGCGCACAGCCAGCCTGACCGCGGCCGCGGACGTGGTGATCGCGCTGGCCGCCGGGCTGGCGCTCGCACTGGTGACGGTGCCCGTCGGGGATTCGCGGCGCAGCGTGCTTCACCTCGTCCCCGGCGCCGACATCCGCGACGCCCTCGGCGGCGGTTCGCTGTGGCAGGTCGCCGGGAACGTGCTGCTGCTCGCACCGATCGGGTTACTGCTCCCGTTGCGCCTGGGACGGGCGCGGTCGCTGCCGCTGGTCGCGGGCTGCGCGCTCCTGCTTTCCGTGCTGGTCGAGTCGCTGCAGTTCCTGATCCACGCCGGTCGCGTGACCTCCGCCGACGACGTGCTGCTCAACACCATCGGGGCGGCGGCGGGCGCGGCCACCAGCAGACCGTGGTGGCGGCCGAGGGCGCGGCACGCCGCCGCGGCCATCCCGCTGCCGCGGCGGCCGATGCCGTCGGCGGTCCCTTGCCCGCCGGTCCGGCCCGTGAGAAGCTGTGCGCGGCCGATCTGGCCACCCACTTCGAGCACGAGGAACGTCCTATGGCTGCCGCCCGCACCGGCGCGGCCCGGTAGTACCGGCTCCGCCGTACGCCGCACCACCACGTACGTACTTTCCTCGTCCGGTGCTCGAAAGGTTTCCGCACACCGTGTCCTTCCCCCAGGCAGCCCTGCAGTCGTCCCTTCGCCGCGCCGCGGCGGCGGGCCGTGACACCGAGCGGATCGGCCCGTTCCTGGCCACCTTCTCACCGCATTCGAACCACCACACGCACAACTACGCGGTGCCCGACGACGGCGCCGTGCCGACACCGTCCGATGTGGACGAACTCACCGCCGCGTACCGGCGGCGGGATCTGCTGCCACGGCTCGAATACCTCACCGCGACGGCCCCGGCAGCGGAAGCCGTGCTCGCCGCGGGCGGGTACTCGGTGGAGCGGCGGATCCCGCTGATGGCCTGCGCCGAGGCGGATGCCGTGCCACCGCGCGCCATCGACGGCATCGCCCTGCGGGTGCCCGGCACCGACGCCGAGTTCGGACAGATGTACGCCGCGCAGAACGAAGCGTTCGGCGGTGCGCGGGAAGCCACCTCCGACGACATCGTCCGGTTGCGGAAACTCTTGGCGGACGGGGGTTTCGCGATACTCGCCGCCGACCGCGAGACCGGCGAGATCGTCGGCGGCGGGCAGGCGAGCGTCCCCGGCGACGGGATGACCGAACTGCTCGGGCTCGCCGTGCGCGAACCGTACCGGCGGCGCGGCATCTGCGTGGCGATGACCGCGGCCCTCACCCGGTTCGCGCTCGACGCCGGTGCGCACACCCCGTTCCTCACGCCGTTCGGGGAACGGGAAGGCCGCATCTACGCCAAGGCCGGCTACCGGCAGCACACCGAAATGCTGCACCTGATCCGCGAAAGCTGACACGGCGCTCACGCTGCCCCAGCGGAAGTTCCGCATGCCCCGAAGGTGACCTTCCGGGCATGCGATGCCGTGAAGGGGCCCTTCAGGGCATGGGCGTCATCGTGTCGTATGCCGCGAGGGGCGAGATCGCGGCGTCAGATTCCCCCAAAGCCACCCTCAGCGCACCTACTAGGATTTCACCCCTCGCGCCCCTTGCCCACGTCCGCGCTCATACCCCGAAAAGGGGCTTCATAGGCGCGAACGCCACGAATGCGGCCTCCGCGGACCCGCTCCGCTCACGCCCCGAAGGCGCCCTTCAGTCATCTGTGTCCCCTCACGGGGACGTCCTGCCAGGGGCGAAAATACGGGCGCGCGCCTCCGCTGGAGGCGCGATCCTGCTGTGCCCGGCGAATCTGCTTGTTTGCGAGCCAGAGCATCAGCATCACCAAGCCGCGAGGGGCGAGATCGCGGCGTCAGATTCCCCCAAAGCCACCCTCGGGTCATGAACAGCCCGGCCGCGCACCCGCGAAAGTGGCGTCAGAGTCCCTGGACCAGCGAACCGGGCCGGAGGCCCTAGTCGTCGGAGGCGGTGCGGCGGGAGCGTTTCACGTCGCCGCGCCGTTTCTTCGCGGCGATCCGGCGTTCCTTCGAGCCGCGCGTCGGCTTGGTGGCGCGACGCGGCGGTGGCGGCGGGGCGATCGCGTCGCGCAGGGTGTTGACCAGGCGCGCCCGCGCCGCTTCCCGGTTCATCAGCTGCGCGCGGTGCTCGCTGGCGACGATCGTCAGCACGCCGTCCACCAGCCTGCCCTCGAGCCGTTCGAGGAGCCGGGCTCGCAGCCGGTCCGGCACGGACGGCGAGTTCGCCACGTCGAACGACAGCTCGACGCGCGAATCCGTGGTGTTCACCCCTTGCCCGCCGGGACCGGACGACCGCGAAAACCGCTCGCGCAACTCGCCGTCCGGCACCCGGAACGACGAGCTCACCACCAGATCGTCCATCGGCTAACGCATCAGAAGCGGGGGTGGTCGCCGGAGAGCGTGGCGCGGGGGCCGTCGACGTCGTCGGCGGGCCGCACATCACCGAGCACCCAGGCGGGCACGTGGCGCGCGGTCAGCACGGCGAGCGCGCGGTCGACGTCCTCCGGCCCGACCACCGCGACCATGCCGACGCCCAGGTTGAACGTCTTCTCCATCTCGGCGCGCTCGACCTTGCCGCGCTGCGCGATCAGGGCGAACACCGGCGCCGGCGTCCAGCTTCCCCGTTCGAGCGCGGCGGTCAGCCCGCGCGGCATCACCCTGGCGAGGTTCGCCGCCAGCCCACCGCCGGTGATGTGCGCGAACGTGCGCACCTCGGCCTCGGCGGCGAGCGCGAGGCAGTCCTTCGCGTAGATCTTGGTCGGTTCGAGCAGTTCCTCGCCGAGCGTGCGGCCGAACTCCTCGACGTGCCCGCCCAGCGGCATCCTGGCGATCTCCAGCAGCACGTGCCTCGCCAGCGAGTAGCCGTTGGAGTGCAGTCCCGACGAGCCGAACCCGATCACCACGTCACCGGGGCGCACGCGTTCCGGCGAGAGCAGGTCCGCCGCCTCGACGACGCCGACCCCGGTGGCCGACACGTCGTAGTCGTGCTCGCCCATCATCCCGGGGTGCTCGGCCGTCTCGCCGCCGAGCAGCGCGCAGCCGGCCTGGACGCAGCCCTCGGCGATCCCGCCGACGATCGACGCGATCTTCTCCGGGTGCACCTTGCCGACCGCGATGTAGTCCTGCAGGAACAGCGGCTCGGCGCCGGTGACCACGAGATCGTCGACCACCATCGCGACCAGGTCGATGCCGATCGTGTCGTGCTTGTCGAGTGCCTGCGCGACCGCGATCTTGGTGCCGACGCCGTCGGTCGACGAGGCGAGCACCGGCTCCTTCCAGCGGTCGAGCTTCAGCGAGAAGAGCCCGGCGAACCCGCCGACCCCACCGAGCACCTCGGGCCTGCTCGCCCGCTGTGCGTGCGGTTTGAGCAGCTCGACGGCTTGGTCACCGGCGTCGATGCTGACCCCGGCGGCGGCGTAGGTGGCGCTCGTGGACTCGCTCACGGCAAGCGCACTCCATCCTGGAAGTTCGAAGGGTTGAGCGGAAGATGCTACGGACGCCGGACGGCGTCTTCGGCACCGTACCCGGCGGGAGTGACCGGCTGGCCCGCCCCGTCGGCCGCCTCCAGGCTCTCCAGCAGGTGCTTTCCGATGAGGGCGTCCTCCGGCAGCGCGATCGGGTACTCACCGCTGAAGCACGCCGTGCACAGCCTCGTGCGCGGCTGCTCCGAGGCGGCGACCAGGCCGTCCAGCGAGACGTACCCGAGCGAGTCGGCCCCGATGGACCGGCGGATCCCGTCCGCGTCCACCCCGTTCGCGACCAGTTCGGCGCGCGAGGCGAAGTCGATGCCGTAGAAGCACGGCCAGCGCACCGGCGGCGACGCGATCCGCACGTGCACCTCCAGCGCGCCCGCCTCGCGAAGCATCCGCACGAGCGCGCGCTGGGTGTTGCCGCGCACGATCGAGTCGTCCACCACGACGAGGCGCTTGCCGCGGATGACCTCGCGCAGCGGGTTGAGCTTGAGCCGGATGCCGAGCTGGCGGATGGTCTGCGACGGCTGGATGAACGTGCGCCCCACGTAGGCGTTCTTCACCAGGCCGGAGCCGTACGGGATGCCGGAGCCCTGCGCGTACCCGATGGCCGCGGGCGTGCCGGATTCCGGCACCGGGATCACCAGGTCGCCGTCGGCGGGGTGCTCGATGGCCAGCCGCCTGCCGATGTCGACGCGGGTGGCGTGCACGCTGCGCCCGGCGATCGTGGTGTCGGGCCGCGCGAGGTAGACGTACTCGAACACGCAGCCCTTCGGCTCCGGGTTCGCGAACCGCGAGGACCGCAGGCCCTCCGCGTCGATCGCGATCAGCTCGCCCGGCTCGACCTCGCGGACGAACGAGGCGCCGACGATGTCGAGCGCGGCGGTTTCGCTCGCGACCACCCAGCCGCGTTCGAGCCTGCCCAGCACGAGCGGGTGCACGCCGTGCGGGTCGCGCGCCGCGTACAGCGTGGACTCGTCGGCGAAGACGAGGCAAAAGGCGCCGCGCAGGGTCGGCAGCAGGTCGAGCGCGGCGGCCTCGATGCCCTTGTCCGCCGCGTTCGCCGCGAGCAGGCCGCAGATGAGGTCCGAGTCGCTCGACGAACCGGTGAGCCCGAGATGCGGCTTGAGCCCGGCTTCGAGCGTGCGCTGGCGCAGTTCGGCGGTGTTGACCAGGTTCCCGTTGTGCGCGAAGGAAAGCCCGCTGCCGGTCTCGGTGGTGCGGAAGATCGGCTGCGCGTTCTCCCAGATGGTGGAGCCGGTGGTCGAGTAGCGGCAGTGGCCGACCGCGATGTGCCCCTGGAGCGACTGCAGGATCTGCTCGTCGAACACCTGGCTGACGAGCCCGAGGTCCTTGAACACGACGATCTGCGAGCCATCGGACACCGAGATGCCCGCGGCCTCCTGCCCGCGGTGCTGAAGCGCGTACAGGCCGTAGTAGGTCAGCTTCGCGACTTCTTCGCCCGGAGCCCAGACGCCGAAGACACCGCACTCCTCGCGGGGCTCGGGGTCGGGCTGGTCGGTGAGGGCAGGTCCAGTGGGTGACTGGTCGGAAAGCACCGAAGAGCTCCTGAGAACGAGGGCTGGCTGCGCCACCAGTGTAAACGGTGACGGTGTGGATCAGGCCCCGTACGCAGTGGCTCTGACCACTCCGTACGGGGCCTACCCCTCAGCATTCAGGACGCCTGAAGCCATTTCGCGCGACCGGGAGAACCCGGGACCCAGCAGCCGGTGACCGGCGCGTCGCTGTCCGCGTCGTAGTCCACGCCGGGGACGTGGTCCTCCGGGAGCGACAGCACCTGCTCCAGGACCGCCTGCACGGACCCGGTCGCCTTCCACAGCACCGTCGTCGGCTCGAGGATGTCCTCACCGGCGGGGATGCGGGTGGCGAGCACCTCGTTCTCGGCGTGCAACCGCACCACGTCGACCACGCCGTCGTGCACCCGGACACCGACGACGGCGAGCACTTCGCCGTTCGCGTCACGGGGGTGCACGAACTGGTAACCGCGTTCGATCAGGTGCTGCAGCCCGGTTTCCAGATCGACTATTTCCGGGCTCGGCACCGGCGCGGGAAAAGCGCTGCGCGGGAAAACGGTACTACTGGAGGACATAGTCGAATTCACCGTCCTTGGCGCCACCGAGGAACGCCTCCATCTCGGCGCGGGTGTAAACCAGCGCGGGCCCTTCCGGGAAACGCGAGTTCCGCACCGCGATCTCTCCGGAGTCCAGTGTCGCCACCTCGACGCAGTTGCCGAGTGCGCCGCTGCGCCTGCTCTTGCGCCAGGTGACCCCGGCGAGCAACTCGGACGACATGCCGTTCGTGAACCGTTCCGCCATGATCCCCACCTTTCCCGACGTGATACCCGGGGGATGCATCTGCACGTGCATTTGCCTGTGATCGAAAAGGTAGCACGCGTACCTGCAGGCGTAAATGCACGTGCACCAAGAATCCGAAAACTTCTCGCACAGTGAGGAATCGCTTGATCGACAATCCACGTACGAGTGAATGCCGGAGAATTCGCGCCGACGAAGACTACGAATAGTGACCAAGAATGGCTACGGTTCGTGAGCGCGGTCGTCGCTGTCCGCAGCGACGATCCTCCGGCGTCAGAGTTCGGCGCGCAGCTTCGACAGCGTCTGGCGGCTGCGTTCCGGCGTCTCGGCGTCCACCGCGAGCCGGTCCAGCGCGCGGCTGTAGATCTCGATCTCGTCCGGTTTCTCCTGGTAGAGCGCGCCGCTCAGGAACTCCAGGTACACGATGTCCGGCAGCTCCTCCTCGAGGAAGCGCAGCAGCGTGAACGCGCCTTCGGCCGAGTAGCCGCTCAGCCGGTAGGGCACCACCTGGAGCGAGATGTTCGGCAGCGTCGTCATCTCCAGGAGCTGCCCGATCTGGGCGCGCATCGCCCTGGTGCCCCCGATCGGCCGGTGCAGCACCGACTCGTCGACCACCGCCCACAGCCGCGGCGCGTTCGGCCTCGCCAGGAGCTTCTGCCGCCGCATCCGCAGCGCGACCCGGCGCTCGACCTCGTCGTCAGCCACGTCGGGGCGGCCGTGGCTGGCGACCGCTCGCGCGTAGTCCTCGGTCTGCAGCAGGCCGGGCACGAACTGAAGCTCGTAGGTCTGGATCCGCGAAGCCGCCTCTTCGAGGCCGACGTAGTCGTCGAACCAGCGCGGCATCAGGTCGTTGTAGCGGTGCCACCAGCCCGGCTGGTTCGACTGCTTCACCAGCTCCAGGAACTGGTCCCGCTCGTCGGAGTCCTCGACGCCGTACATGGTCAGCAGGTCGACCACGTCGCGTTCCTTGAACCCGACGCGACCGAGTTCGAGCCTGCTGATCTTCGACTCCGAGCCGCGGATGTTGTACCCGGCTTCGGCACGGGTGACACCGGCGCGCTCGCGCAGGCGGCGCAGCTGGGTCCCGAGCACCATCCGTCGCGCGGTAGGACCGGTGCCCTGGTCTGCGGCGGGTGGGTTGACCGAGGTCATGGCCGGTTGTTCTCCGTTCGAGGCGTGCTGGCTGGGCTCCCCATGACCCGATCGTAGGCGCGACACGCCACGCCGACCACGAGATTCGGCCCAGTCATCGAACGTACACGCCCCGACCGTGCCGTCAAGGCCACGCCCGCGTTTACGCGGGCGGTCCACACCCCTACCCTACGTGTGGTCCGAGATATTCGACACACTCGAAGTGAACCCTGAGAGGCTGCGATGGCTGCGCCCGAGTCCGAGGCACCCGTCTACATCGACACGACCAAGGCGAGCATCGCGCGCGTGTACGACGCTTTCCTCAACGGCAAGGACAACTACGAGGTCGACCGCGAGGTCCTGCACAAGGTCCAGCAGGCCGCACCGGAGGCGCAGGACCTCGCCACCGAGAACCGCGGCTTCCTGATCCGCGCCTGCCGCTTCCTGGCCGGGCAGACCGGGATCACCCAGTACCTCGACTGCGGGTCCGGGCTGCCGACCGCCGAGAACACCCACCACGTCGTCCAGCGGATCAACCCCGAATCGACCGTGGTCTACGTCGACAACGACCCGGTGGTGCTCGCGCACGGGCGCGCGCTGCTGGAGGAAAACGACCGGACCCACTTCGTCGCGGACGACATCTTCGAGCCCGAGGCGCTGCTGGCGAACGACACCGTCCGCAAGTACCTCGACTTCACCCAGCCGATCGCGCTCCTGCAGCTCGGCACCCTGCACCACTTCAAGGGCCCGCACGAACGGCCTGCCGAGATCATGCGCGAGTTCATCGACAAGCTGCCCGCGGGCTCCTACGTCGCGATCTCGCACTTCCTCGACCCGGAGGACGAGCTGTCCGCGACCGCGCGGCGGATGGAGGACTTCTTCGTGCACAGCCCGATGGGCTCCGGCACGTTCCGCACCACGGCCGAGATCCAGGAGCTGTTCGGGGACCTGGAACTGGTGCCGTCCGGCGGGCACGGCGAGGCGGGCGTCGTCCGCTGCGTCGACTGGTGGCCGGACGGCCCTCGGCTGAAGGAGCTCAACGCGGCGCAGCGCACGATCGCCGGTGGTATCGGCAAGAAGCGGTAGCGCCGCCGGTCACCCGCGCACGATCGGCAGCAGGCGCGTGAGGTCGGCGCGTGTCCCGGACGCGGACACGCGGCCGTCCTCCAGCGCGTCGGCCCACCGCAGGCGGCCGGTCGCGAGCTCGAGCCAGGTCCGCGGGTCCGTCTCGACGACGTTCGGCGGGTTCCCCCTGGTGTGCCGCGGGCCGTCGACGCACTGCACGGCGGCGAACGGCGGGACCCTGACCTCGACGCTGCGGCCCGGCGCGTCGGCGGCGAGCGTCCGCAGGCTCAGCCGGACCGCCTTGGCGAGCTCGGGGCGCGCCGGATCCGGTGCCGCGCGGTCCAGCCAAGGGGAAACGGCCAGTACCGCGGCACGTAACTCAGCGGGGTCGACCGAACGCGGAGACGTCATACCTCAACAGTAGAGTGAGCGCACCTTTCGTTGACACGCAGCGGGAACCGAGGGACGCACATGGCGAAACGGGACGAGGCCGACCGGCTGGTACCCCCATCCCCGAACTCACCACGCCAGGGGAAACCGAAGATCACCGACGAGATGCGCCGCAACGCGCGGGCGAACCCCAACAGCTGGTTGTACGTGATCGACGAAGCCTTCGACCCGAACGGCCCGGTGCCGTCGTGGGCCGTCGTCGGCGCGTACCCGGTGAACTCCGCGGGCGACGTCGTCGAGGACTTCCACCCGAACGACCGGTACCGCCCCTCCCCGAAGGCGCTCGGCTTCCCCGAGCCCGGCAACGACCTGGAGCGCCTGCTGCAGCTCGTCCGCACGAACCACCGGCCGGCCGAGGACCTGCCGAAGGTCATCCTCGACGCCACGCTGTTCGTGTACGCGCTCGCGCCCATGCAGCGCACGGTGATCGGGTTCCACAACACCGACGGCAGGGTCATGGTGCCCGCGTACACGTCGAAGTCGCTGGTGCCGAAGGAGTGGCCGCACGCCCGCGCCGTGCTGGGCAGGGACATGGTCGCCCTGCTCGGCGGGCAGCCGGTGGCGATCAACCCGCACGACCTGGTCACCGCCGTCGTCCCGGCGGAGCACCTGGTCAAGGCCCTTGACGAGGAGAACCGCGAGCAGCGCTAGGCGACACGCCGCCTGCACCAGGGAAGATCACTCCACAGGGTTACACCCGGTTCGCGCATGGGGCTCCATCGAGGCATCGTGACGCACGGAAGACTTGTCTCCGCGCGGAATCGGGAGTCGACGTGAACGAGCCCCAAGAACCGGTTTCCCCCGTCGAGCGTGCGATGCCGAAGGTGATCCCCGCTCGCGAGACCGCTCGCCCTCAAGCGCCCCAGCCGCCACGTGGGCGACACCCGCTCGTGAAGGTGGCCGCCGTGACGGTGGCCGCGGGTGCGCTCGCGGCGGGGCTGGTCGCGCTCGGCGGATCCGGCGGCGAACGGCCGGCCGCAAGCTACCGGCCCGCCGACTACTCGAAGGCGGCCGACACGGGCATGGGCTCGCAGATCGCGGCGCACGAGGGCGTGCACGGCAGCCCGGCCGCGGCGAAGGCGAGGCTCGCGCTGTCCGACCAGACCCTCGGCCACGACGTGAGCGGGCACCAGGGCGCGGTCGACTGGAAGAAGGCGGCCGCGACCGGGGCGAAGTTCGCCTACGTCAAGGCGACCGAGGGCACCGGGTTCATCAGCGGCCAGTACCGCCAGC
Source organism: Amycolatopsis minnesotensis (assembly GCF_039529815.1). Classification (NCBI taxonomy): domain Bacteria; kingdom Bacillati; phylum Actinomycetota; class Actinomycetes; order Pseudonocardiales; family Pseudonocardiaceae; genus Amycolatopsis; species Amycolatopsis minnesotensis. Next base: position 34,190 of record NZ_BAAANN010000041.1, read on the forward strand.
AGTACGACGGCGCGCACTCCGCCGGGATCATCAGGGGCGCCTACCACTTCGCGCGGCCCGACGTGTCCGGCGGCGCCGCGCAGGCGAACTACTTCATCAACAACGGCGGCGGCTGGCGCAAGGACGGCAAGACGCTGCCCGGCGCGCTCGACGTGGAGTACAACCCCTACGGCGACGCCTGCTACGGCATGAGCCCGGCCGCGATGACCGCGTGGATCAAGGACTTCACGAAGACCTACCTCGCGCGCACCGGGCGCAGCTCGCTGATCTACACCAGCACGAGCTGGTGGCAGCGCTGCACGGGCAACAACGGCGGCTTCGGCAACACCAACCCGCTCTGGCTCGCCAGGTACGCGCCTGCGATCGGGCCGCTGCCCGCGGGCTGGGACAAGCAGAGCATCTGGCAGTTCGCGAACGCGGGCAGCCTGCCCGGCGACCAGAACTACTACAACGGCCCGATCGGACGCGTGGAAGCCCTGGCCAGGGGCTGATTTCGTCCGCAGCGCCCGATATGTCCACTGTGATTAGATCACCGAGAGTGAGCCGTTCGCACCCGTAAATCACCCACTTGCCACGGTTAAATCACGGAATTCAGTGACAGAGGCCACTTTTTTGGATAACAATCAACGCTCGGACGGCCACCTGCTAGGCCGTCCTTCGCGAGGGTATTTGTGAAGGGATTCCGTGATGTCCACTGTTCGAAGAAGCTGGCGGCGCGCTCTCGGCGCTGTCGCGGCCGCTTCGGCCGGCGTGCTCCTGCTCGGCACGCTGACCCCGGCCGGCGCCACTCCCACCCCGCCCGATCAGGCGGCCGGTCTGAACACACCACTCGGTGAAGCGACGCTCGGTTCGCAGATCCGCCGGGTGGAGGGCGGCGACAAGTCGACACCCGAATCGCAACAGCAGGCCATGCGCCCGCAGGGCCTGAACTCCGACGGCTTCGAGGCGCAGGCCACGGTCGCCGGCATCGACGTCGCCAGCCACCAGGGCAACGTCGACTGGAACAACTGGTGGGGCCAGGGCAAGCGGTTCGTCTGGACCAAGGCGACCGAGGGCACCTACTACACCAACCCGTACTTCGCCCAGCAGTACAACGGTTCCTACAACGTCGGCATGATCCGCGGGGCCTACCACTTCGCCACCCCGAACACCACGAGCGGCGCGGCGCAGGCCAACTACTTCGTCGACCACGGCGGCGGCTGGTCGCGTGACGGCAAGACCCTGCCCGGCGCACTGGACATGGAGTACAACCCGTACGGCGCGACCTGCTACGGGCTGAGCCAGGCCGGGATGGGGGCGTGGGTGCGCGACTTCCACGACACCTACCACGCGAGGACCGGCCGCTGGCCGGTCATCTACACGTCGACGAGCTGGTGGAACCAGTGCGTCGGCAGCTCGCAGACGTTCGGGAACACCGTGCCGCTCTGGGTCGCGCGGTACAGCTCGTCGGTCGGCGCGCTGCCGATCGGCTGGGGTTTCCACACCGTCTGGCAGTACAGCTCGTCCCCGATCGACCAGGACTCGTTCAACGGCGCCTACGACCGCCTGCAGGCACTCGCGAACGGCTGAGCACGTAAGAACGCGCCCGGCGCCCTCGTCCGGTTCCCGCCGGCGGGGGCGTCGGCCGCTTCGCCTCCGATCGAAACCAGACCCAAACCCGCATAACGGGCAAAAGGCCCCTAGAATGCCTGAGTAGCGGCTGCTGAACAGGTTGGGGGCGATCGTGGCGAACGGTGAAGCCCCCGCTCTCCGTCAGGGCAGGCTCATGCTGTGGCTCGCCGTCGCCACCGCGCTCGCGGCCGTCGCCGCGCTCGTCGTCACCGGGTTCTTCGTCCCCGGCTTCCTGCTCGCCGACGGCGACTCCGACACCACCCCCGAAACGCTCGCGATGTCGTTCACCAGGGCGTTGAAGGAGCACGACCCGGAGCGCGCCGAGGCGATGCTGTGCGAAAGCGCGGCGACACCCGCGCACCAGACCGTCATCACGCTCGCCGGGCGGACCACCCCGCTGACGCTCGCCGGGGTGCCCCAGCGCCTCGACGACGGCACGTACGTCGCCGCGATCAGCTCGCCGGAGTCCAGCCACGACGCCGTGCTCGCGGACCAGACGCACCGCTGGTGCGTCGCCGACCTGCTGCCGGTGTCCCAGCAGGCGGTACCCGGGTCGGCGACATCGACGGGTACGGGCGCGCGAGAGGACAGTGCGACCGCGCGCAGGTAGGTTCTCCCCGGCGCGAGAGGCGCCGAGACGAACTGGGGAGAGGAACCACTGATGACGTACCCACCTCGCCAGGGACCGCCACCCGGCCCGCCGTACCCTGGCCGGCAGGGCCCGGCGTTCCCCGGGCAGCAGTTCCCCGGCCAGCAGCCGTTTCCCGCGCAGCAGCCCTTTCCTGGCCAGCAGTTCCCCGGTTACCCGCCGGGGCCGCGCAAGAGCAAGAAGGGGCTCGTCATCGGGCTCTCGCTCGCGGTGGTGATCCTGCTCGCCGGCGCGTTCGCGATCACCGCCTGGGTCGCGCCGGGGTTCCTGTTGAACAAGCGCGCGAAGGTCGCGGCGGTACCGGACAACCCCGAAGAGGCCAAGGCGACCGCCGCGAAGTTCTTCGACGCGGTCAGGGCCGGTGACGCGCAGGGCGCGAACACCTTGCTGTGCGCCTCGGCGCAGGCTCAGCTGGAGCGAAACATCAAGGACATGATCGCCAAGTCGGTCGACCTGCGGGTGACCGGCGTGTCCGGAGTGCCGTACGCGCCGATCGTCGACCTGTCCGGCAGGTACGACGGCGGGAAGCCGGGGCAGGCGACCGTCATGATGGCGCACCCGTCCGACGGGCGACCGGGGTACTGCCTGTCCGGCATGACAACCGCCATGATGTTCTGAGCAGTCGCATCGGCTTCAGGGGAGGATCGATGACGTACCCGCCACCGCAGGGCGGACCCGGCCAGTGGGGACCGGGCCAGGGACAGGGCGGCCATGGGCAGTACGGCCCGCCGCCGCAGCAGGGCTATCCGCCGCCAGGGTACGGGCCGCCGCAGTACGGTCCGCCACCGAAGAAGAGCAAGACGGGCCTGGTCGTCGGGCTCGTGCTCGGGATCGTGGTGGTGCTCGGCGGGGTCGTCGCCATCCTCGGCTTCGTCGCACCCGGCTTCTTCCTCAGCAAGGACGTGCCCATCAACGCGCCGAACATCTCCGATCCGGCGGTCGTGGTGGGCACGCTGGCGGACAAGCTCAACCGCAAGGACAGGTCGGCGACCGACCTGATGTGCCAGTCCAGCAGCACGGACGCGCGGGGCAAGGTCACCCAGCTGATGAGCGGCAACGTGAGCGCCGGCCACGACTTCCGGCCCAAGGGCGGCCCGCTCGACAACGCGGACACGGTCACCGCGCACCTGCTGTACAAGGACAAGTTCCCCGGCGACCACGTCGCGTCGGTGCAGCTGCGCAAGGGGCCCGACGGGTTCTGCGTGTTCAGCGTGGTCAAGTGAGAAGGCGGTCGAAATGAGCTATCCGCCGCAGGGCGGCCCGTACCCGCAGCAGCCAGGGTTCACGCCCCAGCAACCGGGCTTCCCGCAGCCGGGTTTCCCACCGCAGCAACAGTTTCCGCCGCAGTTCCCGCAGGGGCCTGCCGGGCCGAAGCCGCGCAAGGAGCGGAAGCGGGCGATGTTCGGGATCGTGTTCGGCGTGCTCGTGCTCGTCGCGGGGCTGGTGGTGCTGTTCGGTTTCGTCGGGCCGGGCTACTTCCTGGACAAGGACTACCCGAAGGGCGCGCCGCACACCCTGAGCGCCGACGACCTGATGTCGCAGTTCCTGCAGAAGCTCGACGCGCACGACCAGGAGGGGGCGGCGGCCTTCGCGTGCCAGTCGAGCCCGGAGGTGGTGCCGTCGATCAAGAAGTTCGCGGAGGACCCCACCCGGACCGCGAACAAGCTCGGCCGCTTCGAGGGCGCCGACAAGCTCCACGTCAACTGGACGTACACCCAGCTCGGCTCGCCGGGTACCGAAGGGCACGGCGCCGCGATCTTGCGCAAGGGCGGCGAAGGCGGTTACTGCCTCTTCTCGATCTACGGCGCATGAGGCTCCGTTCGCCGCTGGTGCCCGTGATCGCGCTGGCCGCGGTGCTGCTGGCCGCGGTCACGCTCTGGCTGCTGACCGATCCGTCGACGAGCCGTGCCGACGCGCTGAAGACCGGCGGGCTCGCCGCGGGTTCGGTGGTCGCGCTGTACGCGCTGTGGCTCAACGACCGGCGCCGCCGCGTCGAGGAAAGCCGCCACGCGCTGGACACGAAGCGGTACGACCGCGACAAGGAGCGGGTGTCGGACGAGCGGTTCGCGAAGGCCGTCGAACTGCTCGGCAGCGATGCCGACCAGGTGCGCGTCGGCGCGCTGCACGTGCTCGTCGGCCTGGCCCGTGCCCGCCCGGACTACACGCAGACCGTGCTCGACGTCCTGTGCTCCTACCTGCGCATGCCCTTCGACCACCCGGAACTGCCCGGTTACGAAGGCACCGCGGAGGACCTCTTCGGCGCCGAGCGGGAGCTTCAGGTGCGGCGCTCGGTGGAACGGCAGCTCCGGCTGCTGCTGCCGAAGGCGGCGGACACCGAGGCGCCGAACTACGACCTGCACCTCACCGGAGCGACCCTGGACCGGCTGAACCTCGACGACCGCAAGGTGGAGTGGCTCGGGCTGAACCGGGCGCGGCTGCTCTACGACGTGAAGCTGAACCGGCTCGTCGTCCACGGCCACCTGGGGTTCACCGGCGCGCGGGTGCTCGGCAACCTGCTGCTCTCCGGCGTGGAGGTGCACGGCAACGCCGAGTTCCGGCGGATCGAGGTCACCGGCACCACGAACTGGCGCGGCGCGCTCTTTCACGGCCGCGTCACCGCCGAGCACGCGGTGTTCCACGACAGCGCGAGTCTTGAGGGCGCGCGCTTCACGAAGTCGCTGGACCTCCGCTGGGCCCGCTTCGAAAGCTCCGCCGACCTGCGGTTCGCGGCGACACCGGAACTCGTGTCGCTTGAGGACACCCGCGTCGACCCCGCCGTGGAGACGCACCTGCCGAAGCCCTGGCAGGTGGCGCATTCCGCCGACGGGCAGGCCCGGATCGCCGTACTAGCCGAATAGTGCCGGGAGCGTGCTTTCCCACGCCTCGCGGAGTTCTTCGCTGCCGAAGGTGGCCACGCCCTGGATCTCCAGGCCGGGTGACTCCGGGTCCACCACGCCCGCCTTGCGCCACGGCAGGCCGCGCGCGGTGCACATCTCGGTGAACCGCAGCTCCTCGGTCCTCGGCACCGCGACCAGCACCCGGCCCGCGGACTCGGAGAACAGCTGCACGAACGGGTCCTGCTCGTCGTCGAGGATCGCCCGCGCGCCGCACTGTCCGATGAGGACGGTCTCGACGAGCGCCTGCGCGAGCCCGCCGTCGGAAAGGTCGTGCGCCGCGGAGATCATGCCGTCCCGCGAACCCGCCACGAGGATCTCGCCCAGCAGGCGCTCGCGTTCGAGGTCGACCGCGGGCGGGCGGCCGCCGAGGTGCCCGTGCACGAGGTGCGCCCAGGTCGAGCCGCCGAACTCGTCCTTGGTCTCGCCGAGCAGCAGCAGCGTCTCGCCCGCTTCCGCGCCGATGCCGGTGGGGATGCGGCGGCGGACGTCGTCGATGACGCCGAGCACCGCGATCACCGGCGTCGGCAGGATCGCGGTGTCGCCGGTCTGGTTGAAGAAGCTGACGTTGCCGCCGGTGACCGGGATGCCGAGCTGCGCGCAGCCGTCGGCGAGGCCGTGCACCGCGCGCTCGAACTGCCACATCACGCCGGGATCGGTCGGGGCGCCGAAGTTGAGGCAGTTGCTGACCGCGATCGGGGTGGCGCCGCTCGTCGCGACGTTGCGGTACGCCTCGGCGAGGGCGAGCTGCGCGCCCTGGTACGGGTCGAGGTAGACGAACCGGCTGTTGCAGTCGGTCGACACGGCGACACCGCGCCCCGTCGACTCGTCGATCCGGATCACCCCGGAGTCCGACGGCTGCGCGAGCACCGTGTTGCCCCGCACGTACCGGTCGTACTGGCTGGTCACCCACTCCTTCGACGCCAGGTCCGGCGACGAGATCAGCTTCAGCAGGGTCTCCCGCAGCTCGTCCGGTGTGGACGGACGGCGCAGGGTGTCCGGCAGGTCGGCCTCGACGGCGTCCTGAGTGGACGGACGGGCGAGCGGCCGGTCGTAGACCGGCCCCTGGTGCGCCACGGTGCGCGGCGGCACGTCGACCACGGTCTCACCGTGCCAGGTGATCACGAGGTGCTCGCCGTCGGTGACCTCGCCGATGTCGGTGGCGATCACGTCCCACTTCGCGCACACCGCCATGAAGGCGTCCACATTGGACGGCTCGACGACGGCGCACATCCGCTCCTGCGACTCGCTGGAGAGGATCTCGGCCGGGGTCATTCCCTTGGCGCGCAACGGGACCCGGTCCAGCTCGATGTGCATGCCGCCGTCACCGGCCGCGGCCAGCTCGGAGGTCGCGCAGGACAGCCCGGCACCGCCGAGGTCTTGGATGCCGACCACCAGGTCCTGCTGGAACAGGTCGAGGCAGCACTCGATGAGCACCTTCTCGGTGAACGGGTCGCCGACCTGGACGCTCGGCAGCTTCTTGCGGCCGGTGCCCTCGTTGAAGCTGTCGCTGGCCAGCACGGAAACGCCGCCGATGCCGTCGAGGCCGGTGCGCGCGCCGAACAGGATGATCTTGTTGCCGGTGCCGGAGGCGAACGCGAGGTGCAGGTCCTCCACCCGCATCGCGCCCACGCACAGGGCGTTCACCAGCGGGTTGCCCGCGTAGCTGGCGTCGAACACCAGCTCGCCGCCGACGTTCGGCAGGCCGAGGCAGTTGCCGTAGCCCGCGACGCCCGCGACCACGCCGGGCAGCACCCGGCGGGTGTCCGGCGCGTCGGCGGGGCCGAAGCGCAGCGCGTCGGCGACGGCCAGCGGGCGCGCGCCCATCGCCATGATGTCGCGCACGATGCCGCCGACGCCGGTCGCCGCGCCCTGGTAGGGCTCCACATAGGACGGATGGTTGTGGCTCTCGACCTTGAACGTGACCGCCCAGCCGTCGCCGACGTCGACCACGCCCGCGTTCTCACCGATGCCGGCGAGCAGCTTCTCGCGCATCTGGTCGGTGGTGGTCTCGCCGAAGTACCGCAGGTGCTTCTTCGACGACTTGTACGAGCAGTGCTCGCTCCACATCACCGAGTACATGGCCAGTTCGGCGTCGGTGGGGCGCCTGCCGAGGATCTCGCGGATGCGCGCGTACTCGTCCTCGGCGAGGCCGAGTTCGAGGTAGGGCTGCGCGGTGCCGGGGGTTTCCCCGGCACGGGCGGTGGTGTCGGTGACGGTGGTTACGTCTGAGGTCGGCACGGCTAGAAGGGTAACCGGGCTGGTGAGCGGGGTCGCGGGGCGGGCGGTGCGAGCGGCGCTTCGCGGCGGCGGAAATTCGTTCGCGTGCGGACAGTGACCGCGCCTACCGTTGCGGTATGAGCACTCGACCCGATTATTGACTCCTGTCTTCGCGACGCCGCGAAGGCGGCCTGCGCCCCTACCCGGTACCGGAAGTCCGGCTGCCGGCCGAGCTCACCCCGATCCGCCTGCTGCTCGCGATCCTGCGGGCGCGGCCGTGGTTGGCCGCGGGCGCCGCGGTGCTCGGCGCCCTGTGGCTGGTGCCCTCGGCGCTGCTCCCGTTCGTGGTCGGCAGGGCCATCGACGCCGGGATCGCCGGTGCCGACACCGCCGCGCTGATCGCGTACGCGTCGGTGATCGTCGCGATCGGCGTCGCGCAGATGGTGTGCGGCGGGCTGCTCGACTACCTGACCCACGGCATGTGGATGCACGCCGCGTCGGCGCTGCAGCGCACGGTCGTCAACCACACCACCAGGCTGGGCGCGTCGCTGCGGTCGCAGGCGGGCACGGGTGAGGTGATGGCGGTGACCTCGTCGGACCTGAACCACGTCGGCAACGCGTTCGAGGTGTTCGGCAGGCTGGCCGGTGCGGTGGTGGCGTTCCTCACCGTCGGCATCGTGCTGCTGGGCTCGTCGCCGCTGCTCGGCACGGTGGCGCTGATCGGCGTGCCGCTCGCGGTGGCCGGTCTCGGGCCGCTGCTGGCGCCGCTGCAACGGCGGAAGGACGCCCAGCGCGACCAGCTTTCCGAGGTCAACGCACTCGGCGCGGATATCGTGTCCGGCCTGCGGATCCTGCGCGGTGTCGGCGGGGAGCGGCAGTTCCACCGCCGGTTCCGCGCGGCGAGCCAGCGCGTCCGGCGCGCCGGTGTCGAGGTCGCGCGCAGCGAGTCGTGGCTCGCCGCGGCCGAGATCCTGCTGCCGGGGCTGGTGACCATCGTGATCACCTGGCTCGGCGCCAGGCTCGCCGTCGGCGGCGAGCTGAGCGTCGGCGAGCTGGTCGCGTTCTACGGCGCTTCGGCGTTCCTGATCATCCCGGTGACCACGGCCACCGAGGCGGCGGACGGGTTCGCGGGCGCGGTCGTGTCCGCGAAGAAGGCGTGCGGGCTGCTGAAGCTCCGCCAGGAGCTGGACGACCCCGCGTCGCCGGTGCCGCTGCCCGAAGGTGCGCTCGAACTGCACGACACAGCGACCGGGTTCACCGCGGTCGCCGGGAAGCTCACGGTCGTCGACGCCGGGCGGAACGCGGAGGCGCTCGCGTCCCGGCTCGCGCGGTTCACCGACGCGGGCGACGGGCAGCGCGTGCTCGTCGCCGGGGTGCCCGCCGCCCAGGTCGCGCTGGCCGACCTGCGCAGCCGCGTCGTCTACGCGCACAACCAGGACGTCTGGTTCTCGGGGATCCTGCGCGACCAGGTGGCCTCGTCGCGCGAAGGGCGTGTCGGCGTCGAGGAGGCGCTGCGCGCCGCGGACGCCGACGACATCGTGGCCGCGCTGCCGAACGGGCTCGACGAGCTGATCGGCGAGCGGGGCCGCGAGGTCTCCGGCGGGCAGCGGCAGCGGCTCAGCCTGGCCAGGGCGCTGGCCGTCGACGCCGACGTGCTGTTGCTCGACGAGCCGACGTCCGCGGTCGACGCGCACACCGAGGCCCGCATCACCGAGCGGGTCACCGAGCTGCGCCGCGGCCGCACCACCGTGGTGTTCAGCCAGAGTCCACTGTGGAAGGTCGTGGCGGACGAGGTCGTGCGGTACCCGAACCGGCAGGAGGTGTTGTGATGCAACGGAAACTGCCATTGGCGACCCCCGCGGAGGCCAGGCGGTGGGCGCGCGGGATGCTGCGCGCCCACCGCGGCACCTTCCTGCTGGTGCTCGGGCTGTTCGTCGCGGCGAGCGTGGCGGGGCTGGCCGGGCCGCAGATCCTCGGCGCGCTCGTCGACGGCGTCACCGGCGGCATCACGACCGGCGGGATCGACCTGCTGGCGCTGGCGTTCGTCGCCATGCTGATCGTGCAGGGCGGGCTGAAGCGGTTCGCGCGGCTGCGCATGGGCATGCTCGGCGAGAAGGTGCTCGCCGAGAACCGGGAGCGGCTCGTCGGCGAGTCGCTGGCGCTGCCGCTCAGCACCGTGGAGGCGGCCGGAACCGGTGAGCTGCTGAGCCGGGCGACCTCGGACGTGGACCGGATCGACTTCGCCACCCGGCACGCGGTGCCGGAGATCCTGGTGGCCGCGCTGACCGTGGTGCTCACGATCGGCGCGATGGTGGTCACCTCGCCGCTGCTGTCGCTGGCGCTGCTGGTCGCGGTGCCGGTGCTGTGGATCTCGACGCGGTGGATCTGGCGGCGGGTCGGCGCGGCGATGGAGCGCATGCTCGACGGCTGGGCCGTGCTGCAGTCGGCCACGCACGAGACCGCGGAAGGCGCGCGCACGATCGAAGCGCTCAGCCTCACCGAACGCCGCGTCGCGCACGGCGACCGCGGTCTCGCGGCGGCGCTCGACGGCGAGCGCGGCCTGCGGTCGCTGCACGTGCGCTGGGTGCCGTGGCTGGAGCTGTCGCACGCGCTACCGGTCGCGGCGATGGTGCTGATCGGCGGCTGGGCGTACTTCGCCGGGCACGCCGACCTCGGCACGATCACCACGATGGTGCTGTACGCGCAGGCGCTGGCCGCGCCGATGGACGAGTCGCTGTGGTGGGTCGAGGACCTGCTGGTCAGCGGCACCGCGTTGCGGCGCGTGCTGGGCGTGCGCGGCACTACCGACGACGGCGTGCCGACCGCACCCGTCGACCAGGACATCGAGGTCGCGGACGTGCGGTTCGGCTACTCGGCGGGTCGCACCGTGCTGCACGGCATCGACCTGCGGGTGCCGCCGGGTGAACGGCTCGCGATCGTCGGGCCGTCCGGTGCGGGCAAGTCGACACTGGGCAGGCTGCTCGCCGGGATCGCGGCGCCGTCCGCGGGCTCGGTGCGGATCGGCGGCCAGGAGGTCTCGGCGCTGGCCGACGACGTGCTGCGCGGCGAGGTGCTGCTGCTGACCCAGGAGCACCACGTCTTCGCGGGCACGCTGCGGGAGAACCTGACGCTGCCGACCCGTCCCGGCGGCGGCGACTGGCCGGACGCCGAACTGCTGGCGGCGCTGGACGCGGTCGGCGCCAAGGAATGGGTGCTCGACCTGCCGGACGGCCTCGGCACGAAGGTCGGTTCGGGCGCGCGGACCGTGCCCGCCGCGGTGGCGCAGCAGCTCGCGCTGGCGCGGGTGGTGCTGGCCGACCCGCACACCGTGGTGCTCGACGAGGCGACCTCGCTGCTGGACACGTCCTCGGCGCGCGACCTCGAACGCTCGCTGAACGGCGTGCTCGAAGGCCGCACGGTGATCGCGATCGCGCACCGGCTGCACACCGCGGCCGCGGCCGACCGGGTCGCCGTGCTCGAAGACGGCCGGATCACCGAGCTGGGCAGCCACGAAAAGCTGCTCGCCGCGGGTGGCCCGTACGCCCGCCTCGTGGCGGCGGCGAGCTGAACCTCGCGGGTGGTCCCGGAATGCCGGGGCCGCCCGCGGAGTTGGCTCTTGCCGCGTGGGCCCCTGAAGGGGTCCTTCGGGGCATGTGACGCCGCGATCTCGCCCTTCGCGGTGCGGAGTGGGGTGATGCTGATGCCGTGAAGGCCCCCATCGCGGCACCAGATTCCCTCAAGGGCCCCATCAGGGCATGCGCGCGAGTTCAAGAATCCGCGCGGGTTCAGGGAATGCGCCGAGTTCAGGGCACCCGGGTTCGGGGAATCGGCGCGAGTTCAAGACAGGTGCGCGGATTCGGGGAATCGGCGCGAGTTCAAGACAGGTGCGCGGATTCGGGGAATCGGCGCGGGTTCAAGACAGGTGCGCGGGTTCAGGGCAGGTACCCGGGAGCGGAGAAGCCTCGCAAGGGCCGCATCCGCGGCGTTCACGCCCCTGAAGGGGCCCTTCAGGGAATCTGACGCCGCGAACTCGCCCTTCGCAAGGTGGCGGCTCCACCCGCAGATGCCCTGAAGGTGCCCTTCGGGGCATCTGAGTCCCCCAAGGGCGCCTTCAGGGCGCCAACGCGGGTCAGACGGCGAGCTTCAGGGCGTCCACGGCGCTGTAGAACATGCCGAGGCCGTCGTCGGAGGGGCCGGTGAGCGCGTCGATGGCGTGCTCCGGGTGCGGCATCAGGCCGACCACCCTGCCGTCGGCGCTGCGGATCCCCGCGATGTCGTTGCGCGAGCCGTTGGGGTTCCCGCCGACGTAGCGGAACACGACCCTGCCCTCGGCCTCCAGTTCGTCCAAAGTGGACTTCTCGGCGACGAAGCAGCCGTCGATGTTCTTCATCGGGATGAGGATTTCGGCGCCCTGCTCGTACCGCGTGGTCCACGCGGTCTCCGTGTTCTCCACGCGGAGCCACTGGTCGCGGCAGAGGAAGTGCAGGCCCTCGTTGCGGATCATCGCGCCGGGCAGCAGGCCCGCCTCGCACAGGATCTGGAACCCGTTGCAGATGCCGAGCACCGGCATGCCGCCGTGCGCGGCCTTGATCACCGACTCCATCACCGGCGCGAAGCGCGCGATCACGCCGGCGCGCAGGTAGTCGCCGTAGGAGAACCCGCCCGGCACGACCACCGCGTCGACGCCGTGCAGGTCGTCGTCGGCGTGCCACAGCGCCACGGACTCGGCGCCGGCGTAGGTGACCGCACGGGCCGCGTCACCGTCGTCGAGGGTGCCGGGGAAGGTGATTACCCCGATGCGCGCGCTCACTTCTCCACCCGCCGGATGGTCCACTCCTCGATCACCGGGTTCGCGAGGAAGCCCTCGGCGATCTTCCCGAGCGTCTCGTCGTCGACGGAGTCGTCGACCTCGAGCTCGAAGTGCTTGCCCTGGCGGACCTCGGTCACGCCGGTGAAGCCGAGGCGGGACAGCGCCCCGGCCGCGGCCTGTCCTTGCGGGTCCAGGATCTCGGGCTTGGGCATGACGTCGACGACGACTCGGGCCACGGCTGGCTGCTCCCTCGTTTACGCAGGTCGGCGGTACCGAGAAAGCGTAACCGAGCCGTGCCCCGGGCCTGGCGGGCGCCTCACTTCACGACTTGGACGACGTCACCGGGCTGCAGCGTCTCGAAGTACTTCACCGCCGCCGCGTGCGAAAGGTGGATGCAGCCGTGCGACTGCACCTTGAGGCTGCCCTGGTGGAAGGCGATGCCGTTCGTGGTGAAGAAGACCGAGTAGGGCATCGGGCCGTTGAACTGCTTCGAGTAGTGGTCGATGTCCTTGTACTGGACCTGGAAGGTGCCGGTCGGCGTGCGGTGCCCTGCCTTCCCGGAGGTGATCGGGACACCGCCGTAGGTGATGTTCCCGTTGTCCATCAGCCAGGTGGTGTTCGTGCTCAGCTGGATGCAGGCCTTCGCCTGCGGGCCGCACGGTGCTCCGGCGGCGGATGCTGCCGGAGCGGCCACGACCACCGTGGCTCCGGCAGCCGCGACACCGGCGAGGACTCCAGCGATCTTGCGCAGCGCACTCATGACGGGTCTCCCATCCGCCCTCGGTGCCGAGGGCCGTTTTCCTGGAAGTACCCAGTCGAGGGACGATTTCCACGTCTAGTCGCTTATTTTCCAACTATTGGCCTAGCGTGACCAAAGATACCCTTCCCGGGCGGCTTCCCTGGGTGCCTGGTGCGCGCCATGCTGGGACCGCGTCATTGACGATTCGCCAATACTCGGGAGGCAGCGTGGCCGGGTCAGAGTCCTTCGACTACGTCATCGTCGGCGCGGGCAGCGCGGGATGCGTGCTCGCGAACCGGCTGACCGAGGACCCGGCGGCGAAGGTGCTCCTGCTCGAAGCCGGCGGCGAGGACGACGCCGACGAGATCAAGATCCCGGCCGCGTTCGCGTCGCTGTTCAAGACCCACCGCGACTGGAACTACGAAACCGTCGAGCAGAAGCACACCGGGAAACCCGCCTTCTGGCCGCGGGGCAAGATGCTCGGCGGGTGCTCCTCGATGAACGCGATGATCTACATCCGCGGAAACCGCGCCGACTACGACGGCTGGCGCGATCGGCACGGCGCCACCGGGTGGGGCTACGACGACGTGCTGCCGTACTTCGTCAAGGCGGAGGGCAACACGCGCCTCGGCGGGCCGCTGCACGGCACCGACGGTCCGCTGCGCGTCGAGGACCGCGTGTTCACGCACGAGCTTTCGCGGGCGTGGGTGGATTCGGCGGTGGCCTGGGGCATCAAGCGCACCGACGACTTCAACGGCGCCGCGCAGGAAGGGGCCGGGCCCTACCAGGTGACCTGCCGGAAGGGCCGCCGCTGGTCGTGCGCCGACGCGTACCTGCGCCCGGCGATGACCAGGCCCAACCTGACCGTCCGCACGAACGCGCCGGTCACCTCGGTGGTCACCGAGGGCACGCGCGCCGTCGGTGTGTCCTATTTGGACAACGGTGTGCCGGTGACCGTGCGCGCCGAGCGCGAGGTGCTGCTGTCCGGCGGCGCGATCAACTCGCCGCAGCTGTTGATGCTGTCGGGGATCGGACCGGCCGAGCACCTGCGCGAACACGGTATCGACGTGGTCGCCGCGCTCCCCGGCGTCGGGCAGAACCTGCACGACCACCCCGCGGCGCCGATCATCTGGGCCACCCGCGGCACCTCCGACGTCGCCGACTCGGCCACCCCGGCGGGGCTGGTGCGGTGGCAGCTCACCAAACGCGGCCCGCTGGCTTCCAACATCGGCGAGGCAGGGGCGTTCTACTCCACTGTGGACGGTCTGGACGCGCCGAACATGCAGGTGCACGTGGCGCCAACCCTGTTCTACGACAACGGTTTGCGTGAGCCGGCCGTGGCCGGGTTCACCTCCGCGGCGACCCTCGTCGACGTCGCGAGCCGCGGCAGGCTGCGGCTGCGGTCGGCGAACCCGCAGTGGAAACCGGAAATCGACCCCGCCTACTACGCCGAATCCGCCGACTTCGACGCGATCCAATCGGCGTTGCGCTCGCTCATCGAAATCGGCCGCTCCGGCCCGCTCGCGAAGTTCCTCGACAAGCCGTTCCTGCCCGGCAGCCACGACCTCGACGACGACGCGCTGGCCGAGCACGCGCGGCAGCACACGCAGACGCTGTACCACCCCGTCGGCACCTGCGCGATGGGCGGCGGCGACCACGCCGTCGTGGACCCGGAGCTGAAGGTGCGCGGGATCGACGGGCTGCGGGTGGTCGACGCCTCCGTGATGCCGGTGGTGCCGCGCGGGAACACCAACGCCCCCACCATCATGATCGCCGAAAAAGCCGCCGACCTGATCCGCCAATCCTGACCCCGTCGAGCGAATTTCCCTGACGGGTAAGGAAAACCCCCACCCGACCCAGGGGGGCGACCCCGCTCCAGTCTACCCGGACCCGAGAAGCCGGAGGGAGTTGTCCACAGGTTCGTTCGTTTGTGGAGTGATTGTGGATAACTTGCCGCCCAGCCGGAACCCGTGCCACTACGCCATGATGCACCTGCCGCCGGACCACACGATCGACGGCGTGTCATGCATCGTCCAAGACGACAAGATCTACCTGTACATCTCGCATATCGACTGAACGCCGCGGCGCCAGGGGGTTTCCCGGCCTTCGAGCCGGGGAGCCCCTGCCCGGTACTACCGCTTCCCGTGCAGCACCGTGATCAGCTTCGCGACCAGGGCATCGGTCTTTTCCTTGCGGGTGAACGTGGTGAGCGCGATCGGCGCCGTGTAGCGCTGGCGCGCGATCGCCTTCGAGCGGGCGAATTCCCGCAGGCCTTCGGGGCCGTGGATGCGGCCGAAACCCGAGTCGCCGACGCCGCCGAAGGGCAGTGACGCGATCCCGGTGAACGAAAGCGGGGCGTTGATCGCGGTCATCCCCGTCCGCAGCCGCTGCGCGAGTTCGACACCGCGACGCTTCGAGAAGACCGTCGATCCGAGCCCGTAACGGGTGGCGTTCGCCTTGTCGACGGCCTCGTCCATGTCCCGCACCTTCGCGATGGTCACGGTCGGCCCGAAGGTTTCTTCCCGCACCGCTTCGGAATCCTCCGGCACGTCGACCAGCACGGTCGGCTGGGCGAACCGGTCGCCGACCGCGTCCACGCCACCGATCAGCGCCTTCCCGCCGCGCGCGAGCGCGTCGGTGATGTGCCGCCGCACCACCGCGAGCTGCGACGGCATGGTCATCGGCCCGTATTGGGCGGCCGCGTCCGAGCCACCGCGCACGTCCTTGCTCTTCTCCACGACCTTCGCGACGAACTCGTCGTGCACCCGCTCGTGCACGTAAACCCGTTCGACGCCGACGCAGGTCTGACCCGAGTTGGAGAACGCGCCCCACACCGTCGCATCCGCCGCCGCATCGAGGTCCGCGTCCGCGTCGACGAGCACCGGGTCCTTGCCGCCCGCCTCGATCACCACCGGCGTGAGCGTTTCGGCCGCGGCGGCCATGATCTTCTTGCCGGTGGCGGTGGACCCGGTGAACGCGATCTTGTCGACGCCCGCCTTCGTCAGCGCGGCGCCGGTCTCCCCGAAGCCGGTGATCAGCTGCAGCACCGGCGCCTCCGGCACCACCTGCTCGAACGCCTCGACCAGCCATTTGCCGACGCCGGGGGTGTACTCGCTCGGCTTGAACACGACCGCGTTGCCCGCGGCGAGCGCGTAGGTGATCGAGCCAAGCGGCGTGAACACCGGGTAGTTCCACGGCCCGATCACGCCGACCACGCCGAGCGGCTGGTATTCGACGGTCGCCGCCTGGTTCGCCATCAGCAGGCCGGACGCCCGGCGCTGCTTGCCGAGCACCTTCCGCGCGTGCTTGCCCGCCCACGCGATGTGCTCGATGCCGAGGACGCTTTCGAGCTGGGCGTCCGCGACGGGCTTGCCGGTCTCGTCCCGCACGACGGTGCACAGCTGTGCGAGCCGCCTGGTCAGCACGCCCTTCCACCGGCGAAGGCGCTCAGCACGGCCGTCGAAGCCGAGCGAAGCCCACCACCGCGCCGCCTCCCGCGCGCGCTCCACCGCGGCCTCGACCTCTTCGCGGGTGTGCACGGGGTAGGTGCCGACGACCTCGTCGGTGGCCGGGTTCAGGGAGTCGAAGGTCTCGCCTGCCGTTTCGGGCGCTTCGGCGGCGGGCTGTGTCGCGGTCATGGCGTCTCCGGATCCGGTCGGGTGTGACCCAGGCTACGAGCTTGCTGACATCCTGCCAATACCTCTCCGGCGCGGCGGGAAGGGCGCTGCCCAGCATCGCACAGCGCGCGAGCGGATTCACTGGCCGCGAACGTGGTCCCGGTCGTAGGGTTGCGTCAGAACCCCAAGGGAGAGATCGATGCAATTCGTCCATTATGGACATTCATGCGTGCTGGTCGAGACCGAGAACGCCAGGATCCTGCTGGATCCCGGCGCCTTCTCCGGCGAGTTCGAGAAGGAACGCGAACTCGACGCCATCCTCATCACGCACCAGCACTTCGACCATGTCGACGCCGAGCGGCTGCCCGGACTGCTCGAAGCGAATCCCGGCGCGAAGCTGGTCACCGACCCCGGTTCGGCGGAAACCGTGGAAAAGCTGGGGCTGCCTGCCGAGACCGTCCGGCCTGGCGACTCCTTCCGGGCAGGTGGCACCACGATCGACGTGGTCGGCGGGCAGCACGCGGTCATCCACGAGGACATCCCGGTGATCCCGAACGTCGGCTTCATCATCGACGGCGGCGCCTTCTACCACCCCGGCGACTCGTTCTTCGTGCCGGAGCAGAAGATCGACATCCTCGGCCTGCCGTCCGGCGCGCCCTGGCTCAAAGCGGGCGAAGCCGTCGACTACCTGCGCGCCGTCGCGCCGAGGCTGGCCGTGCCGATCCACGAGATGACGCTCGCGAACCCCGCGATGCACTACGGCCTGTTCACCAACCTGGCGCCCGAGGGCACCGAGGTCAAAGTGCTGGAGAAGGCCGAAGCGACGAAGTTGTGAGCTTGGCGTAGGTCCCGCCGAAGGCCCGGTTTTCCAGCGCGACGTCCACCGCGTCGAGGAAGGCCCGCCGGAGCCCCGGGCGGGCCAGGTCCTTCGCGTCGGCGCCGAGGCGCACGAGCCCGCCTCGGCGTGCGGCGCGGGCGGCGCCGAGGACGAACGCGAAGCAGCGCACGGTTTCGGTTCGCTGCGACTGGCTCGCGAAGTACTGCACACGAGCGCGCGTGACTTCGCCGGAGCGCAGGTCGCGGACGGCGGCGAGATCCGCGCACAGCGAGAAACCGTGTGCGCGCAAGGCATCGAGGGTGCCGCGCGAGGCGAGCCAGCGCGGCGGCGCGAAGCCGTCCGCGACGAGCCCGGCGCGGTCCAGCGCCGCCGACGCGGCGATCAGCCGCAGCTTCGCCTCGTGCGCGGGGAGCGCGGCGAACTCGGCCTTCTTGCCGAGGCTGACCGCGCGGTGCGTCGGCGTGACGCGGAGGTCGTAGCCGTGCAGGAGCAGGCCGTCACCGCGCCGCGTGCGGGCGCGGACCCAGTCGTCCACCGGCCCGTCGCCGGTACCGGGCGTGTAGAGCACCGACAGCGGGACGCCACGGCCGTCGAGCTCGGCCGCGAGGTCGGCGCAGCGGTGCAGGGTTCGCGTGCTGATACCGGAAAGGGAAACGAGCAGCGTAGCGTCCACGTTTCCCAGTGGAACCCACCGAACTGACACCGGACTGACAGGCGGGTGAATCTCACGCACCGGTCAAGCGAAGTCGCGCGGCGCGCCCGCGTACTCGGGGCGCGGAAGAGCACCGCGGAGGCTTCCCGAGATCAGGAGTAGCCGCACTCCGCCTACTCCGCCACCGCCACGGACTCGCGGACGTCCTCGCCCGCGGCGGCGTTGACGCGCTTCTCCGCTTTGATCGAGCGGATCGCCGCGACGATCCCGGCCACCCACAGCACCACGATCGCCGCGTAGACGGCCACGGTCACGCCGGTGCCCGCGTCCTTGAGCAGCGTTCGCGCGTTCGTGAACACGATGAGCCCGCCCGCGGCCGCGCCGAGCAGCCTCGGCGGCATGCGCCGGACCAGCCACGCGGCGACCGGCGCGGCGAGCACACCGCCCGCCATCAGTCCGAGCACCACGGTGTAGTTCAGGTTGTGCTCGCTGGAAAGCGAGAAGAAGAACCCGATGCTGGCGGCGAGCGCCACGATGAACTCGGAGGTGTCGACGGAGCCGACGACCTTCCTCGGTTCGAGCCTGCCGGAGGACAGCAGCGTCGTGGTGGCCACCGGGCCCCAGCCGCCGCCACCGGTCGCGTCGACGAACCCGGCGACGAGCCCGAGCGGCCCGAGGAACCGCGCGCCGGGCCGCTTGTCCGTGATCAGCTTGCCCAGCTTCAGGAACGCGAACCGGATCAGCACGTAGAGCCCGAGCAGCAGCAGGATCGTGGTGATCCACACCTCGGCGAACTCGGTGGACAGCGAGGTCAGCACGTACGCGCCGAGCACGGCGCCGATCGCGCCCGGCACGGCGAGGATGCCGACGGTGCGCCAGTCGATGTTGCGGAAGCGCCAGTGCGAGACGCCCGAAGCGAGCGAGGTGCCGACCTCCGCGAGGTGCACCGCGGCCGACGCGACGGCCGGGGTCGTGCCCAGCGCGACGAGCGTGGTCGTCGACGTGACGCCGAAGGCCATCCCGAGGGTGCCGTCCACGAGCTGCGCCAGGAACCCGGCCAGCCCGAAGAGAACCAGGACGCGCATTGCCTCACCTCGAACCCCGTCGCGCTCGACCTTTCCGATCGATGGTGACGGCGGTCCACCAGGTGACTCAACCCTTCCCAGATGCTGGATGATGCTCGGTATGGGCAGCGCGTGGATCTCGTTCACCACCGACTACGGACTCGACGACGGTTTCGTCGCCGCCTGTCACGGCGTGATCGCCCGGATCGCACCGCGGGTGCGCGTGATCGACGTCACGCACGCGGTGCCCGCGCAGCGCATCCGCCACGGCGCGAGCGTGCTCGCGCAGACGGTGCCGTACCTGCCGGAGGCCGTGCACGTCGCCGTGGTGGACCCCGGGGTCGGCACCGCGCGGCGCGGTGTCGTCGTGGTCGCCGAGCGGGGGCTGCTGGCCGGGCCCGACAACGGCCTGCTCGTCCCCGCCGCCGAAGCGCTCGGCGGCGTCGTCGCGGCGTACGAACTGGTGGCACCGGAGTACCGGCTGCCCGCGGTGTCGGCGACCTTCCACGGTCGCGACGTCTTCGCGCCCGCGGCGGCCCACCTGAGCCTGGGGGTCACCCCGCCCGAGTTCGGGCCACCGGTGACCGAGCTGGTGCGGCTGCCGGAGCCGGTGGTGCGGGTGCGGCCTGGCGAGCTGGTGTCCGAGGTGCTGGTGATCGACCGGTTCGGCAACGTCCAGCTCGCCGCCACCAGCGCGGACCTGCACGCGGCCGGGATCGGGGACAGGGCGGCGGTGGAGGGCATGGACGTGCCGCTCGGCCGCACCTTCGGCGACGTGCGCGCGGGCGAGGCGCTGCTCTACACCGATTCCGGCGGACGGCTCGCGGTCGCCGTCAACGGCGGCTCCGCGGCGGCCGCCCTGGCGCTCTCCGAGGACCAGGAGGTCACCATCACCTCGTCGCCCTTCGCGAGCTGACCCGGCCGGAGCACCGCGGCCTTGATGCCGAACGACACCCCGCCGTCCGGTTCGCGGCGGTACCCGGCGAGCGTGCGGATCGGCTCCTTGCCCGCCTTGCGGCCGGTGGCCTGGTCCACCATCGGCACCGGGCACCGGATGGCCACCTTGGCGTAGGCCAGTTCCGCGCTGCCGGCCGCCATGCGGCGGATCCGGTCCTCGAAGTGCGGCTCGTCCACATTGGACAGCACGATGTTGGGCCGGAACCGGTCGATCGGCACCGGCGTCCCGCCGTCCGAGGCGATCCTGGAGTTCAGGTGGTCCAAAGAGGACTCAGAAGCGACGTGCAGTGCGTGCGCGTCGGCGAACCCCGTGGTGCCAGGCGTTTCGCCGCTGGTGACGCGGCTGTGCTCCGGCGGCACTCGAACCAGCCTCGACGGCGCGCCGAGCACGGTCGAGAACCATTCGGCTGCCTCGTCGCCCTGGTCGACACCGGCACCGTCCCAGGTGAACACCGACACCGGCAGCCGCGGCCCGTCGAACCGCACCGGGAGCCGGAGCGGTTCGACACCGGGTGCGGACAACGCGAGCATCCGCCCGTCATCGGCGAGCACCGGGCGGACGACGGCGAGCACCGGGTGCCGTCGCTGGCTGCGGAACACCCCGTCCTCGCCGACCGCCATGAACGTGCGATCGTGCTCGACCCCGGCCGGGGTCACCACGGCCTCGCGCAGTTCGGTGCCCGCGCACCCCTTGACCGGGTACCGGAACAGCCGCGCGATCAAGGGGGTCACGTCCGCATCCTACGGCCGCGCTAGAGCACCTGGGAAAGGAATTGCTGGAGGCGCGGGCTTTGCGGCTTGTCGAAGACGGCGTCCGGGGTGCCGTACTCGACGATCTTGCCGCGGTCCATGAAGGCGACCTTGTCCGCGACGCTGCGCGCGAACCCCATCTCGTGCGTGACCACGATGAGCGTGAGCCCGCGCTCGGCGAGCCCCGCCATCAGGTCGAGCACGCCCTTCACGAGTTCGGGGTCGAGCGCGCTGGTGGCCTCGTCGAACAGCATGACCTCGGGTTCCATCGCGAGCGCACGCGCGATCGCGACCCGCTGCTGCTGCCCGCCGGACAGCGCGGCGGGGCGGTACGGCGCCTTGTCCGCGAGCCCGACGTCGGCCAGCCGCGCCAGCGCGACCTCCTCGGCCGCGGCCTTGTCCAGCCTCTTCACGCTGCGCAGCGGCAACGTGATGTTGTCCAGCACGCTGCGGTGCCCGAACAGGTTGAAGTGCTGGAACACCATGCCGACGCGCTGGCGCAGCCGGTCGGGATCGGCCTTGATCACGCTTTCGCCGTCGAAGAGCAGGTCGCCGGAATCGGGCTCCTGCAAGCGGTTCACGCACCGCAGCAGCGTCGACTTGCCCGAACCGGACGGCCCGATCACGCACACCGTCTCGCCGCGGGGGACGGTGAGGTCCACCCCGCGCAGCACTTCGAGGGTGCCGAACGAGACGTGGATGTCGCGCAGTTCCACGCTCGCCGACTGGGTTTTCGCCTCGGTGGTCATCTGCTCCCCGTACCCCCCGCGCTCCCCGGTACACCCGCCGCGACGATGGCCATCTCGTCGGGGTCGGTGGTGACCTTCCGCCCGGTGCGCAGCTTCTTGTCGATGAAGTTCACCAGGTGCGTCAGCGGCACCGTGATCACCAGGTACAGCACGCCTGCCGCGACGAGCGGCGAGAGGTTCCCGGTGTTGGCCGCGAGGTCCTGGCCGATCCGGAACAGGTCGCGCTGCTCGGCGACGAACCCGAGGAAGTACACCAGGCTCGAATCCTTCACCAGCGAGATGAACTGGTTCACCAGCGCGGGCAGCACCCGCCGCACCCCCTGCGGGATGATCACCAGCAGCATCGCCTTGCCGTAGCTCATGCCGAGCGCGCGGCTGGCCTCCAGCTGTCCTTTTTCGACACTCTGGATACCGGCCCGGAAGATCTCGCCGATGTAGGCGGCGGCGATCAGGCTCAGCGCCAGTATCCCGAGCGGATACGGGTTCGTGCCGACGATGTCGCGCGCGAGGATGCCAAGGCCCTGCCCGATCACCAGGATCACCAGGATCGCGGGCAGACCGCGGAAGATGTCGGTGTAGATCCGCGCGGGCCAGCGCAGCCAGCGCTTCGTGGACAGCCCCATCACGGCGAGCACCAAGCCGAGCACCGCGCCGATCAGCGAGGAGATGACCGCGAGGATCAGCGTGTTCGGCAGGCCGGTCTTGAGCAGGTCGGGGAAGACTTCCTTGATGTAGTCCCAGTTCAGGAACGTCTCGACGAACTGGTCCATTACCGCTTACCCGAGAACTGCGGCGCCACCGGGGCGTTCGGCATGAACTGCTGGTGCAGCCTGAGCCACGTCCCGTCCGCGATCGCCTGCTTGATCCCGTCGTTGAGCTTGCCGAGCAGCTCGGAGTTGCCGTGCTTCACCGCGTAGCCGTGCGGTGTTTCGGTGGTGAACGACTTGGTGATCTTCAGCTTCTCGTTCGGGTTGTCCTTCTGGTACGACTCCGCGGTCGCCTGGTCGAACACCGATCCGTCGACGGCGGCGGTCTTCAGCGCGCTCAGCGCGGCCGCGTCGTTGGGGAACCGCACGATCTGCGCGGCCGGGACGGTCGCGGTCAGCCAGGCGTCCGACGCGGTGCCCTGCACGACGCTGATCCGCTTGCCGGACAAGGACTTCTCGTCCGTGATCGACGAGCCGTCCTTGACCTCGATGGACAGCGACTGGAAGTTGTACGGGTCGGAGAAGTCGACGGTCTTCTTCCGCTCCGGGGTCTGCGCGATCGCCGAGGAGCCGATGTCGAACTGTCCACTCGCGACTTTCCCGAGCAGCGCGGAGAAGTCGGTGCCGACGAACTCGATCTTCAGCCCCTCCTTCTGCGCGATCGCCGACAGCAGCTCGTTGTCGAACCCGGTGAACTTCCCGTTCTCCTGGTAGATGTTCGGCGGCGAGTCCGGCAGCGTGCCGACCCGCAGCGTGCTCGTATCGGCACCGCCGCAGGCGGCGAGCGCGGCGAGCAGCACAGCCGCCGCGGTCGCGCCCAGCAACTTCTTCATCACTGTTCCCTTCACCGGCCGCTACGCGCCCGGGTTGGTCACCGGCAGGCCGGGGCCGCCCGGTTCCAGTTCCTTCGGCAGCGGCTCTGCCTTGAAGAACTGCTCGTGCAGCCGTTTCACGGTGCCGTCCGCGATGAGCTTGGCGATCCCGTCGTTGAGCTTCGCCAGCAGCTCCTTGTTGTCCTTGCGGACCGCGAACGCGGACGGGGTGTCCTTGCTCTCCACCTGGTAGCCGACCTCGAGCTGCGCGTCGGCGTTCTGCTCGATGTACTTCTTGCCGATGTCCGCCGGCACCACCCAGCCGTCGAGGCCGCCGGTGCGCAGCTGCGCGAACCCGGCGTTGTAGTCGGGGAAGCGCGCCACGTTCGCGCCGGGGAGCCGCTTCGTCGCGAAGTCGTCCTGCACCGAGGCCTGCACGACGCCGACGCGCTTGCCGCCGAACGCCGCCGGGTCCTTGAGGTTCGCGCCCTTCTTGGTCACGATCACGGTGAACTCGGTGTTGTACCCGTTGCTGAAGGCGACCGTCTTCTTGCGCGCCTCGGTGGTCGAGATGGTGGAGCTGCCGATGTCGAAGTTGCGGTTCGCGACGCTGGCGAGCAGGCCGGAGAAGTCCGTCCCGACGAACTTCACCTCGAAGTTCTCGCGCTTGCCGATCTCGCGGAGCAGCTCGTTGTCGTAGCCGGTGTACTGGCCGTTCTCGAAGTAGATGGACGGCGGGGCGTCGGGCAGCGTGCCCACCCGCAGTGCGGCGTTCGGGTCACTGGCCGACGTGCCGCACGCGGCGAGCGCGAGGGTGACCGTTCCGGTCGCGGCAACGGTGACAGCGGCGATGGCCTTCCACAGCGTGGATCTCATGCTTCTCTTCTTCGGCTCTGGCGGGTTTCCGCGATGAGAGAGAGCGCCAGGGTACGGGTTCGTCCCCCGGCGCTCGTCGGTTCGGCGCCCACCCTATGAAAACCACCCGAACGAGTAACTTCATCCCATTCTGTGAGCGCGTGCCCGAGTTCACAGAATGGGCTGGGGCACATACTCCGCCGCTTCGGGGAACCGCGCCAGCACTTCCTCGACCCGCTTCGCGATGGTCTGGACCTGGCTGGTCGCCACGCCGGTGAAACCGATCGGGTCGGCCAGCAGCGCGTCCAGTTCGGACCGCGCCAGCGGCAGCCGGTCGTCCGCGGCGAACCGGTCGAGCAGGTCGTTTCCCGCCTGGCCCTCCCGCATCGCGAGCGCGACGGCCACCGCGTTCTCCTTGATCGCCTCGTGCGCGCTCTCCCTGCCGACCCCGCCGCGCACCGCGGCCATCAGCACCTTGGTGGTGGCCAGGAACGGCAGGTACCGGTCCAGCTCGCGCGCGACCACCGCGGGGAACGCGCCGAACTCGTTCAGCACGGTGAGGAAGGTCTCCAGCAGCCCGTCGATCGCGAAGAACGCGTCGGGCAGCGCGACCCGGCGCACCACGGAATCCGAGACGTCGCCCTCGTTCCACTGGTCACCCGCCAGCTCGCCGATCATCGACAGGTACCCGCGCAGCACGACGGCGAGCCCGTTGACCCGTTCGCACGAGCGCGTGTTCATCTTGTGCGGCATGGCGGACGAGCCGACCTGGCCCGGCTGGAAGCCCTCGGTGACCAGCTCGTGGCCCGCCATCAGCCGGATCGTCTTGGCGAGGCTCGACGGCGCGGCGGCGATCTGCACCACCGCGGACAGCACGTCGAAGTCGAGCGAACGCGGGTAGACCTGGCCGACGCTGGTGAACCGGCGGTCGAAGCCGAGGTGCCCGGCGACCCTGTCCTCCAGCTCGTCCAAAGTGGACTGGTCGCCGAGCAGGTCGAGCATGTCCTGCGCGGTGCCGACCGGGCCCTTGATCCCGCGCAGCGGGTAGCGCGCGATCAGCTCGTCGACCCGCTCGAAGGCGACCAGCAGTTCGTCGGCGGCGGTCGCGAAGCGCTTGCCCAGCGTCGTGGCCTGCGCCGCCACGTTGTGCGAGCGGCCCGCCAGCACCAGGTCTTCGTGTTCCACGGCGAGCGAAGCGAGCTTGGCCAGCACCGCGGCGGCCCTGCTGCGCACCAGTTCCAGCGAGCGCCGGAGCTGGAGCTGCTCGACGTTCTCGGTGAGGTCGCGCGAGGTCATGCCCTTGTGGATGTGCTCGTGCCCGGCGAGCGCGTTGAACTCCTCGATCCGCGCCTTCACGTCGTGCCGCGTGACCCGCTCGCGCGCCGCGATGGACTCCAGGTCGACCTGGTCCAGCACCCGCGCGTAGTCCTCGATGACACCGTCGCCGACCTCGACGCCCAGCTCGTGCTGCGCGCGGAGCACGGCGAGCCACAGCTCGCGCTCCAGCCTGACCTTCTGCTCCGGTGACCACAGCGACACCAGCTCCGGCGAGGCGTAGCGGCTGGCAAGGACATTCGGGATGCGGGGCTTGTCCGTCACGGCGATAGGTTAACGGCTCAGCTCAGCGCGCCGCGCAGCATGCGCGCGGCGGCCGCCCTCGGCTCGGGGTCGACCGCGACCAGCGCGTTCACCACCGCCCCGTCGATGAGCGCGATGAGCCGGTACAGCTCGTCCTCGGTCATCGGGGAGCCGGAGCGCTCGAAGATCTCCAGCATCAGGCTGCGCAGCTCGACGTTCAGCTCGCTCATCAGCGGGCGGAGGTACTTGCGGCGGCCGGTCACCACCAGGCGTTCGTACCGCAGGAGCACCGCCTCGGCGTCGGCCTCGCGGTCCCGCTGCTCGGGGCCGAGGAGGAGTTCGAGCACCAGGTCGGCCTGCGCGTCGACGTCGCGGTCCCGCGTCGCGAGGTCTTCGAGGCACCGGCGGCCCTGTGCCAGCTCGACCCGCGAATGGTGCTCGACCGCGGCCGTGACGAGGTCTTCGAGCGAATCGAAGTAGTAGGTGGTCGATGCCAGCGGCAGCCCGGCGCGCTCCGCGACCGCCCGGTGCCGTATCGCGTCGAACCCGCCCTCGACCAGCAGCTCGGCGGCGGCCTCGACCAGCGCGGCACGACGCCGCTCACCTTTTGGCGTGCTCGCGGCTGCGGTCATGCTGTCCCATCTTGCCAGCCGAACCCGCAGGCCAGCCGGTGTGCCCGGCGGGCTCATCCAGGGCGTCACGGAAGCACGGAGCCGCCAGGAGGGGCTGCCAGGAGGGGCTGCCCCTGAAGGGCACCTTCGGGAGGTGCGCGCACACGGCGCCCGAACTCACGGACGGGTCAGAAGCGCTTGGCCAGTGCGGTGGCGACGCGCTGGACGTCGTTCGGGAAGGGGGCCGCCGAGCCTGGTTGCGGCGTGCTCAGCACCACCAGGGTGCCGCCCGCCGCGGTCCGCTGTTCGGCGAGCGCGGCGCCCGGCGGCAGCGCCGGCCTGGGAACGGACACGCCGGGCGGGTAGAGCGCCACGGAGTAGGTGCCCGCGCTGGCGCCGTCGGCGACCGGGAACCCGGCGGACCGCGCCGCCGTCGAACAAGCGCGGCCCGGCGACGGCTGGGCGCCGGCGGTGACCGGGATCTCGCCAGCGAGGGCGGTGGCGAGATCCCGGTCGACCTGGTCGCACCCGAGGGTGCTCCCGGCCCGAGGGCCGGTCTCCCCTGACCCTTCACCCCCCTGCTCGGGATTAGGAGTCGGGGAAGTCTGGGTGTTCGCATTCGGAGGACGTGCGGGGGTGGGCAGGGGTTGCCCCTGCACGCTGAATTGCGGCGCGGACTTGCCCGTCGCGGGCGCACTCGCGGTGTTGTTCTCCGGCTGGGACCTCGCCGAGAAGAGGTACCCGGCGACCGCGAACCCGGCGATGAGCAGCACCACGGACGCCACCGCCGAGGTCAGCACGGTGCGGCGGCGCGCGGTCGCCCTCGCCGACGAGGCGCGCACGTCGCCGATCGAGAAGGACGCGGGTGGCGGTTCGCCCGCCGCGTCGGAGAACAGGGTCTCCAGCTTCTGGTCATCCACGCGTGTCCACCTCCTCCAGCACGCCGCGCAGGTTCGCCAGCCCTCTCGCGGTCTGGCTCTTCACGTTCCCTTCGCTGCAGCCGAGCGCCTTCGCGACGCCCGCCACGTCGAGCCCTTCGAAGTACCTCAGTACGAGCACCGCCCGCTGCTTCGGCGGCACCTTGCGGAGCCCGGAGAGCAGGTCCTCCCGCGTCGCCACCTGGTCGTCGACGCGGACGGGCGCCTGCTCCGGCTCGGGCATCTCGTCCACATACCGTTCCCTCCGCCACGGCCTCCTCGACTCGTCGATCGAGGCCCTGACGAGCGTCTTGCGCAGGTAGGCGTCCGTCGCGGCCCGGTCGCGGATCTTGTGCCACCGCCGGTGCAGCGCGACGAACGCGGTCTGCGCCAGGTCGTCCGCGCGATGCCAGTCACCGCACAGCATGTACGCGGTACGCCGCACGGAGTCCCGCCGTGCGGCGAAGTACTCCGCGAACTCCTGCTCGTCGCGCTCGTTCACGCGGCTGGCTCTCCGCTTCGTCGTGCGTTCAGGGGGATAGACGGATCGGGCGGCGTCCACCGTTGCACGCCCACCCGAACGAGGCCACCCA
The DNA here is from genome assembly GCF_039529815.1 of Amycolatopsis minnesotensis. NCBI lineage: Bacteria > Bacillati > Actinomycetota > Actinomycetes > Pseudonocardiales > Pseudonocardiaceae > Amycolatopsis > Amycolatopsis minnesotensis. The sequence goes on from NZ_BAAANN010000041.1 coordinate 61,813, forward strand.
GACATGTGATGTGATCCAACCGTGACCTTCGCAGCGACACGAGCGATCGATTTCCGCTCCGACACTGTCACCCGACCGGATGAAACGATGCGGCGCGCGATGGCGGCCGCCGAGGTCGGCGACAACGTGTACGGCACCGACCCGACGGTGCGCGCGCTGGAAGAGAGAGCCGCGGCCCTGCTCGGGATGCCCGCGGCGCTGTGGACCCCGACCGGCACGATGGCCAACCTGATCGCGCTGACCGTGCACCTCGAACGCGGCGACCGGTTCCTCGCGCCCCGCGACGCGCACGTGCTGGCCAACGAACTCGGCTCGGCCGCGTGGCTCGCGGGCGGTATGCCGGAGGCGCTCGAACACGACGCCGGGCCAGGCCGCCCGACGCCGAGCGCGCTGTCCTCGGCGATCGGCCCGCGGAACGCGCCGTACTACGCGCTGCGCACCACGCTCCTCTGCCTGGAGAACACGCACAACGCCGCGGGCGGCGCGGTCACGCCGCCGCACGAGCACGCACGCCTGCTCGCCACGGCGAAGCAGGCCGGGCTGACCGTCCACCTCGACGGCGCCCGTATCTGGAACGCCGCGGTCGCGCTCGGCCTGCCGCCCGCGGCGCTGACCGTCGGCGTCGACAGCGTCTCGGCCTGCTTCAGCAAGGGGCTCGGCGCACCCGCCGGATCGGTCCTCGCCGGCGGCGAAGACCTCGTCGACCAGGCACGCCGCGTCCGGCACCTGCTCGGCGGCGGGATGCGCCAGGTCGGCGTGCTGGCCGCGGCCGGGCTCGCCGGGCTGGACCACCTCGGTGAGCTCGAACGGGACCACCGGAAGGCGCGGCGGCTGGCCACCGGGCTTTCGGAGTTCGGCTGGGAGGTCACCGAGCCGCAGACGAACATCGTGCTCGCCGACGTCGCCGACGTGAACGTCGCGCTCGACACACTGGCGGCGGCCGGGGTGCACGCGCTGCCGATGGCCGGGAAGGTGCGGTTCGTGCTGCACCGCGACCTCTCCGACGACGACATCGACGAGGCGCTGCTCCGGATCGAGAGCCGCCTGACGAACGGGGGAAGCCAGTGAGCCGTCACTGGATCGTGTTCGACTACGGCGAGGTGCTGTGTTCGCGCACCACGGCCGTGCCGGAGATGGCGGCCGCGCTCGGCGTCGGCGTCGCCGAGTTCGAGCCCGCGTACTGGGGGCTCCGCGACGCGTATGACCGCGGCTCGGCCGATATCGAGTACTGGCGGTCGATCGGGGCCGTGGTCGGCGCCGAGGTGGACGAGGCGATGTCGGCGACGCTGACCGAACTGGACATCGAAGGCTGGTCCTGCCTCGAACCCGCCGCGCTGGAACTGGTCGCGGCGCTGTCCGAGGCCGGCGCTTCGCTGGCGCTGCTGTCCAACGCGCCGTCGTCGTTCGGCCGCTGGGTCGAGCAGCAGGAGTTCTCGAAGCTGTTCGAGGTCCTGTTGTTCTCCGGTGACGTCAGACTGGCCAAACCGGATGCCGAAATCTACCGCGAGCTGCTGTCGCGACTGGACGCCGCACCGGGCGACTGCCTGTTCCTCGACGATCGTCAATCCAATGTGGACGGAGCGAACGCGGTCGGCGTCCGCGCGCACCGCTGGCTCGGCGCGGCCGAGGCGCGGTCATGGCTGGAGCCGGAAAAGTAACCCTGACGGCCCATCCATCTACACGGGGCCGAGGCGGTAGCTTAGTGTGGGTCACGACAAGCCCACAGAGCGTCAAATTTTGGGGTTCTCATGCCCGCAGCGAAACAACGGTCCGGCGACGGGCCCGTCCTGGTGCGGATCGATCCGTCCGCGCCGAGCATCGCGCGGGTTTACGACGCCCTCGTCGGCGGGCACGACCACTACGAGTCCGATCGCGCGGTGCTGCGCAAGATCCTCGAAATCGCGCCGGAAGCCCAGCTCATGGCGAAGGAACTGCGCCAGTGGCTGGTCAGGACCGTGCGGCTGCTGGCGAACCGGCTGGAAATCGACCAGTTCCTCGACCTCGGGTCCGGTTTTCCCACCGCCGAGAACACGCACCAGATCGTGCAGCGCTACCGCCCCGAGGCGCACGTCGTCTACGTCGACAACGACCCGGTGGTCCAGGCGCACGGCCGCGCGCTGCTGGAGGAGAACGAGTACACGCACGTGTCCGGCGCGGACATCACCCGTCCGGCCGAAGCGCTCGCCGACCCGGAAATCACCAAGTACCTGGACTTCAAGCGCCCGGTGGGCGTCATCATGTGCGGGATCATCCACCACATCAAGGACCTCGACGAGGCCCGCGCGGTGGTGAAGGCCTACGTCGACGCGGTGGCCCCCGGCTCGTACCTGGTGCTCGCGCACCAGTTCAACCCCGGTGACGGCAGCGAGGCCGCGCACGTCGCCGATTCACTGGACGACCGGTTCAGTGGCACCGGGCTCGACACGCTGTACCGCGGCCGCGAGGACATCGAGTCCCTGTTCAGCGGTCTCGAACTGGTCGAACCCGGCCTCACCTACCCCCATCTGTGGTGGCCGGACGGGCCCCGGCTGCACCGGCTCTCCCCGTCCAACTTCACCACCCTCGGCGGCGTGGCCCGCAAACCCTGAGGTCAGGGGTTGAGCCGCTTCGAGTCACCCCTGCCCTTGATGGCGCCGTAGGCCGCGGTTCCGAGGAAGAGCACGCCACCGATCACCGCGAGCCAGAACAGCCCCTTGACGACGAAGCCGAGCACGGTGAACGCCAGCCACACGACGATCAGCGTTCCGACGATCTTCCAGAACATTTCTTTCCTCCGGTTGCCTTTCGCAGACCACCCGGCCCGCTGCTTGAAGACTCCCACGTCCCGGCCGGAAAAGCTTGTGCCAAGCCCAACGTTCAGGGACATATCGGGGTTCCCACCTACCCCCTACCCCGCCTACCCCGCCTAACCCGCCTAACCCGCAGCCAGCCAGTCCCCGATGCGGCGCACCCCCTCGTCGAGGTCTTCGCGGGCGCCCGCGAACGACAGGCGCACGAACCGGCCGCCGTCGACGGGGTCGAAGTCGACACCCGGCGTGATCGCCACCCCGGTGTCCGCCAGCAACCGCTGGCACCAGCTGAGGCTGTCCGAGGTGAACTCCGAGACGTCGACGTAGGCGTAGAAGGCGCCGTCGACCGGTGCGACCTTGTCCAGCCCGATCTCGCGCAGCCCGCCGAGCAGCGCGTCCCGGTTCTTCCGGTAGTGCTCGACGTGCGCGTCGGCCTCCGCGTAGGACTCGGGCGTGAACGCCGCGACGGCGGCGCGCTGGGCCAGCGCGGGAGGGCAGATGGTGAAGTTGCCGGTCAGCACGTCGATCGCCCGGTGCAGCCGTCGCGGCGCGAGCAGCCAGCCGAGCCGCCAGCCCGTCATCGCGAAGTACTTCGAGAACGACCCCAGCACGAGCGCTTCGGACGAGCTCTGCCAGGCGCAACCGACCTCCGCGCCGTAGGAGATGCCGTGGTAGATCTCGTCGCTGACCAGCTGCACCCCGTGCGATGAGCACCAGCCCGCGATCGCGGCCAGCTCGCCGGGCGGCAGCACGGTGCCGGTCGGGTTGCTGGGGCTCGCCACCACCAGCCCGGTGATCGGGCCCAGCTCGTCGAGCAGCTCGACCGTCGGCTGGAAGCGGGTGCGCTCGTCGGTGGCGAACTCGACCACCTCGCAGCCCAGCACGGACAGCAGGTTCCGGTACGCGGGGTAGCCGGGGCGCGCCATCGCCACCCGGTCACCCGGTTCGAAGGCGGAGAGGAAGGACAGCAGGAAGCCGCCGGACGAGCCGGTCGTCATGATCACCTCGTCCGGGCTCACGTCCAGGCCGTACCGGGTGGCGTAGTGGCCGGCGACCGCCTCCCGCAGCTCCGGGATGCCGAGCTGGACGGTGTAGCCGAGATCGCCGTCGGCCAGCGCTCGCTGCGCCGCCTCGCGCACGGGTGCCGGCGCGCCCGCGGTGGGCTGCCCGGCGGCGAGCAGGACGACGTCACCGTGCGTGCGCTGCCGGGCCTGCGCGGCCGAGAGGACGTCCATCACGTGGAACGGCGGCACGTTCGCGCGCTGGGCGGGACCGGGGAAGGAGGGGTGCTCAGTCACCCGCCCAGGGTAGGCGTTCGCCCGTTCGTGACCTTCCGGCCGCAACCTGGGTGGATCAAGCGCGTCTAGAAGGGTGAAAAGGCCACAAAGGACTACCGGGGGTTATTCGTGGGTATCAAGAAGATCGTCGTCGGAATCGCCGCGCTGGCCGCGACCGCCGTGCTGGCCGCCTGCTCCGGTGGCAGCATCGACAGTGCGCCCGCCGCCGGTGGCGCGCAGCCCGGCGCGGCTTCGGTTCCCGCTTCGGCACCGGCCTCGACGCCGTCATCGGAAGCCCCGGTCCCTCCCGCGAAGCCCGCGGCGAAGCCGATCGCCGAGAAGCCGAAGCCAGCGCCGGCGGCCGGAATCCCGTGCGCGAACGTCGTCACCGGCGCGTGCGTCGACATCTCCAGCAAGCAGTCCTGGCTCGTGCAGGACGGCAAGGTCGTCTACGGCCCGGTGCCGATGACCTCGGGCCGCAAGGGCCACGCGACCCCGACCGGCACGTTCCACGTGCTGTCGAAGGAGAAGATGCACCTCAGCAAGCAGTTCGACATGGCGCCGATGCCGAACTCGGTGTTCTTCTACCCCGGCGACGCGTTCCACACCGGCAGCCTCAAGGTGCCGTCGCACGGCTGCATCCACCTGTCGAAGGCGGCGTCGCAGAAGTTCTTCTCGACGCTCAACATCGGCGACACCGTGCAGGTCGTGTCCTGACAGTTCTTCAAAGAACCGGTGCCCGCCCCCGCTAGGAGGCGGGCACCGGTTTTTGTCCAGTAGCCCTCTAGTAGCCCTCTAGTAGCCCTGGTAGCCGCCGCCGTGGGCCATCGCCTTCAGGCCGGGGTGCCCGTCGAAGCCGCCGTAGCGGGAGAACGTGTAGCGGACACCGGCGATGATGTTGTCCACCGGGTTGTAGATGTCGTCGTGCCCCGCCAGCTTGTGCGACTGGAACGTCGGGTCGATGCACTGCATGAGCCCCTTGGACGGGGTGCCCTTCGCCGCGTTCGAGTCCCAGTTGTTGATCGCGTGCGGGTTGCCGCCGGACTCCTTCTCGATGATCGTCCAGATCTTCTGGATGTCCGCGTCGGTCACCGGGATCCCGTTGGCCTGCAGGATCTTGATCGCCTCGCGGATCCACGAGTCCACATTGCCCGGCGGCGGCCCACCCGGCGGCGGCCCACCACTGGAGCCGAGGCCACCACCGCCGCCCCCGCCCCCTCCGCCGCCCCCACTGGACCGCGAAGCGTGCGTACCGCCGCCTTTGTGACCGGGCGGCTTGACCTTCGAATACCCAGCACTGATGTCCTGCTGCGCCTTGGTCTTGGCCTCGTTGAGAGCCGTGGTCGCGGCGCTCAAGTTGGTATTTATCGCCTCGACATTCGGACCGACCAAAGCATTGAGCTTGACTCGGGCATCGTCAATTATCTTGTCCGGAGAGTCACCCGGGGGCGCTGGCTTGTTCTCTCGCACGGCCTGATCCAGGGCATTTTGGCGGGTCGTCGCAGCATTGTTCGCGTCGGTGACGATTTTTTGTATCTCGCCATCCTTGCCGCGCGCGGTGTTTATGTTGTTGCGGGCAGTCACCAACTGCCCCTGCAGAGTGCTCAGCTCTCCCGCAACCTCATCGAGCCGGTCACTGAACTGCTCGCCATTCTTGGCCAGATCTTTGACGTAGGCAAAGAACCCGTCGGCAGCCGGGCCGACCCAGGTCCCATTCGTCAGATTCGCGTTGGCGGCATTGAGCGCCTGCACATGGTCGCGCGAATTAGCAGAGGCATCGCGAAACTTTCGGGAAACCTCATCGATGCTTTCTGGCTTGATCTTGTCGATCTGCTTGGACGCTTCCATCGCACTCGTCCACTCAGGCGGAACCACCAGTTGAGCTACCACGTTTCCCCCTTATTCCTGGCCCACATCGCGCACCACAGCGGTCATCCCTTTGCCGTCTTCTTGATCGCATCGCCGGAGGCGTTGTCCTGCTCCTGCATCATCCTGGCGGCATCGCGGAGGAACTGGCTCGTGGCAGCCATGTGCTTGGCCCCGGCTTCGAACTCGCCCTGGCTGCCCTTCGAGAACGAGTGGTAGGCATTCGCGGTCTCGTCCGAGGGCGAAGGTTTGACCGGTGGTTTCGCGGGATCGTGGTCGTCGGGGTGCCGAAGGGTGCCGAACGGGTGCTCACCCTCTTCGGGGGCCACCTTGTCCTTGGACTTCTTGAACTCTTCGTGGAGCTGGTCGACCTTCCCGGCCACGTAGTTCAGAGCATCGAAGTCGTACTTCGGCACGGTTCGTCTCCCCTTCGCGATGTCGCTTCCGCCGGGTCTGACGCGTCGGCCACCGCGGCGGTTCCAGAGCACACTGTAGGACCTCCGCTGCAGGCCGTGTGCGGTTTGGCGGAACTCCCACCCGGCGGCGCGCGTCGCATCGCCGCCGTGCACGCTTTGTAGCATCACGCTGGGAGGGAAGAGTGACATGAAGCCGTTGAACCCGGGCGAGGCCTGGCAAGTCGGGCGCTACCGGTTGCTCGCTTCGCTCGGCGAGGGCGGCATGGGCCGGGTCCTGCTCGGCGCCTCTCCCGATGGCCGTTTGGTCGCGTTGAAGCAGGTTCATCCCGGTTTCGCGCACGACGAAGGCTTCCGTTCGCGGTTCCGTCGCGAGGTCGAAACCTCGCGCATGGTGTCCGGCGCCTACACCGCCGCCGTCATGGACGCCGACCCCGACGCGGAGATCCCCTGGCTGGCGTCGGTCTACGTACCCGGCCCGTCGCTCAAGGAAGCGGTCGACGCGGCGGGGCCACTGCCCCTCGAATCGATCCGCTACCTGGCGACCGGCCTCGCGTCGGCACTCACCGAAATTCACCGGGCCGGGTTAATCCACCGGGACCTCAAACCGTCCAACGTGCTGCTCACCGACGACGGCCCCCGCGTGATCGACTTCGGCATCGCCCGCGCCGCCGAGGGCAACAACGACCTCACCCACACCGGCTCGGTCATCGGCTCACCCGGGTTCATGTCACCCGAACAAGCCGAAGGCAAGTCGCTCACCCCCGCCAGTGACATGTTCTCCCTCGGCGCGCTGTTGGTCATGGCCGCCACCGGGCAGAGCCCCTTCGCCGGGAACTCCACCCCGCAAACCCTCTACAACGTCGTCCACACCCACCCGAACCTGACTACGCTGCCGCCGCCCGTCCGCCAGCTCGCCGAGCCCTGTCTCGCCAAGGATCCCGCGCACCGGCCGACACCGGCCCAGCTCCTCGACCACCTCGGTGCCGTGCGCTACGCCAGCATGCCGTGGCCGCCGCCCGTGCACGCGCGGATCGCGCACCACAAGGAAGAAGTCGGTCACTTCCTCGCGAAGCCCCCGCCGCCACCGGCCAAGCCGAGTGCGGGCAACAAGCGGAAACGGGTCCTGATCACCGCGGGCGCCATCGTGGCAACGCTGATTCTGGCGGGCGGCACCGTTTTCGCCGTCTCGAAGCTGACCGGCGATTCGACGCACACCGCGAACCGGCCGCCCCGCAACCCTGACCCGTTGAGCCTGGACCGCCTCCGGCTGGTGGACGCCTGCAAAGTGCTCGATCCCAACGCGTTGCCGGTCTTCGGCAAGACCACGGTCTCCGAAAACGACGGCTTCGGCACCTGCGACTACACGATCCCCGCTGGCGGCAAAGTAGCGCTCAACCTCGGCGATTCCATCGGTGGAGACCCGCTTCCGCGCACCTCGTACATCGGCGACATACCGACCCGCGAGATGAAGTACACCGAGCAGGACCTACCGGCCTGCAAGCACACGGCTCAGCCCCCGGATCGAAAAAGCCCCGCGGTGGGAGTGAACGTCCAGTCGAAGTCGGGTGACATCTGCAAAGCCGCGCAGGAAATCCTGGTCGCGGCAATGGGATCGCTCAAGCGGAACCCGGTCGAACTGAGCCTGGCGGAAGACAGCGTGCTGCCACTGGATCCGTGCACGCTGATGGACCCTGCGACTCCACCCCAGCTTCTCCCCGGAAAGCTCAAGACGGAGCTGAGCAATATCCACACCTGCGAGTGGAGCACGGACGACGGGCGGCTCTCCGTGAGCGCGTACGGCGGGAAGAAGTCCGACGATGCGCCGAACGAGACGGTCAAGATCGATGACATCGAAGTGCACCAGAAGAAGTACGAGTTCGACTCCGGGGCAAGCTGCCACGTGGACTGGCCACATGCCGAAATAAACTCGGCGAACGACGAGTACGTCCAAGTCGAGATACTTCCTTATTCGGACAAGAACAAGAGCGCCGACATCTGTGGCATGGCGCAACGGGCTGCGAAGTCCGTGCTCACCAAGGCGCCGGTGAAAGAATAGGGTGACGAATTCACGATGAAGCCGTTGAGTGCTGGGGATGCTGGTCGCATCGGGCGGTACCAGTTGGTGGCCTCGCTCGGTGAGGGCGGAATGGGGCGGGTGCTGCTGGGGGTGGCATCCGACGGGCGGCTGGTCGCGGTCAAGCAGGTGCATCCCGGTTTCGCGCACGACGACGGGTTCCGGTCCCGGTTCAAGCGCGAGGTCGAGGCGTCCCGCATGGTGTCCGGGGCCTACACGGCGGCGGTCATGGACGCCGATCCCGACGCGCGGATTCCTTGGCTGGCTTCGGTTTACGTGCCCGGGCCATCGCTGAAGGAGACCGTCGACGCGGTCGGGCCGTTGCCGCCGGAGTCCATTCACTACCTGGCGACCGGGCTTGCCACCGCGCTGGAGGAGATCCACCGGGTCGGGTTGATCCACCGTGACCTCAAACCGTCCAATGTGCTCCTCACCGACGACGGGCCCCGCGTCATCGACTTCGGGATCGCCCGCGCGGCCGAAGGCGACACCGATCTCACGCACACCGGGTCGGTGATCGGGTCGCCCGGGTTCATGTCACCGGAGCAGGCCGAGGGAAAGGCGCTCACCCCGGCGAGCGACGTGTTTTCACTCGGCGCGCTGCTTGTCATGGCAGCAACGGGAAGCAGTCCCTTCGCGGGCAACTCCACGCCGCAGACGCTCTACAACGTGGTGCACAGCCAGCCCGATCTCACCACGCTGCCGCCGCACATCCGCCAGCTCGCCGAACCCTGCCTGGCCAAGGACCCCGCGCACCGCCCGACACCGAGCCAGCTTCTCGACTTCCTCGGCGCGGTGACGCCGAGTGCGACGCCGTGGCCCGCCACGGTGCACCAGGAAATCGCGCGCCAGAAGGGCGAAGTCGAAGTCGCGCTCGGGGCTCCCCGTCCGGAACCCGCGCCTGAGCCGAAACCGAAGCGCACCGGGCTCATCGCGGGGATCGCGGCGGCGGCCGTCGTCATCGTCGCGGCGGGGGTCACGACCGCGATCGTCGCGAGCGGCGGCTCCGGCGAGCCCGGCGCCGCACCGGCCTCCGCCGCGCAGCCCGCGGCACCGCCACCACCCGATCCGCTGCGCCCCGACAACCTGCGCACGGTCGACCCGTGCCAGCTACTCGACGGCAAAACCCTGCCCAGTACCGGAAAACTCACCGGCGACAACAGCCTCCAGGTCGAATACAGCCAGTGCTCGTACGGGTCGGGGGACAACGTCGCGCTGGCGAACATCGACGTCGGCGACAGCGCCTCCAGCTCCGGCAAGGACGCGACCTTCGAAGGACTCCCCGGAAAGCTCGACGACAGCGGCAGCTCTTGCCGCGCAAGCGTGGCAAACCCGGTCGCCGAGAAAATGGGGATCTCCGCGTTTTCCTCGACCACCAAGGGCGACCGCTGCAAGATCGTGCGGGAGATCCTGACCGAGACGATCAAAGCCCTGCGCGGCACCCCTCCGCGCTACCCGCAGGACAAGGGCAGCCTCATCCCGGTCGACGTCTGCGGCACGGTCGCGAAGGACGCGATCGAGAAGATCCTCGGCGGCGTCGAGGAGAACGAGGTGACCGGGCTGCACAAGTGCACCTGGCGCGGCGCCAAGTGGATCAGCGCGAGCGTCGGTGACGCGGTCACCGAGCGCGCGGCCTACGAGTCGCCGGAGAACGTCCAAATAGGAGGGTTCAAGGTGTGGGTGACCCGCGAGGACACCGCGACGAGCCATTCCTGCGAGCTGGCGTGGAACCACAAGCCCAGCAGGGAAGGAAACTCCCAGCGGGTCACCGCGTCCATGAGCGACAGTGGTGACGCGAAGCTGCCCACCGAGGAGATCTGCCAGAAGGTCGAGGACTTCGCGGGCGCGATGATCCCGGGGCTGCCGAAGCCGTGAAACCACTCGACCGCGACGACGCGCGCCAGATCGGGCGCTACCGGCCACTCGCCCTGCTCGGCGAGGGCGGCATGGGCCGCGTACTGCTCGCCACGGGCCCGGACGGGCGGCTCGTCGCCGTCAAGCAGGTGCATCCGGGTTTCGCGCACGACAACGGTTTCCGCTCCCGGTTCCGGCGCGAGGTGGAGGCCTCCCGCATGGTGTCCGGGGCCTACACCGCCGCGGTCATGGACGCCGATCCGAACGCGCCGACGCCGTGGCTCGCGTCGGTCTATGTCGCCGGGCCGTCGTTGCAGGAGGCCGTCGACGGTGCCGGACGCCTGCCGCCCGGCTCGGTGCGGCACCTCGCGGCGGGCCTCGCGAGCGCACTCCTCGAAATCCACCGCGTCGGGCTCGTGCACCGGGATCTCAAGCCCAGCAACGTGATCCTGACCGGAGACGGTCCGCGCGTGATCGACTTCGGGATCGCGCGCGCCGCCCAGGGCGGCACCGAGCTGACGCACACCGGCTCCATCATCGGCTCGCCCGCGTTCATGTCGCCGGAACAGGCCGAGGGCAAGCAGGTGACGGCGGCCAGCGACGTGTTCTCCCTCGGCGCGCTGCTCGTGATGGCGTCGAGCGGTCAGGCGCCGTTCAGCGGCGCTTCCACCCCGCAGACGCTCTACAACGTCGTGCACGCCCATCCCGACCTGCGGTTCCTGCCGCCCGAGGTGCGCCGGATCGCCGAGCCGTGCCTCGCGAAGGACCCCGCGCACCGCCCGGCGCCGGCGCAGCTGCTGCAGCTCATCGGACCGCTGGCGCCGGTGCCGCAGCCGTGGCCCGCCAGCGTGCACGCGCTGATCGGCGAGCACGAACAGGCCGCGCGCCGGGCGCTGAAGTCGCCGCCGCGCAAACGCGCGGCCAAGATCGCGCTGGCCGCGGCGGGTGCGGCGGCGGTGCTCGCCGCGGGCACGGTCGTCGCGGTGAATTCGACCGGCGGCGAACCGCCCGCGGCCGCCCCGGCCAGCAGCGCGGCCGCCCCGCCCACGGCCGCGACCCCGGTCAACAATGACCCGCTCGGGCCGCCGAAGGTGCGCGGCATCGCCCCGTGCCCGGTGCTCGACGGGCAGCAGGCGCCCGGTCTCGGCAAGCTCAAGGCGCTGAAGACGATCAGTTTCCTCGACTGCCTCTACCAGGCCGGTGACCAGCAGATCAGCCTGCGGATCGGCGGGGCGAAGCGCGCCGGGGCGACGCAGCAGGGCGATCTCGGCGGGGTGCCGGTGCTCGTCGACCGGACCAGCACGATCTGCTACGCCGCGATACCGCTCACCGGCGCTCCCGACCTGACCGTCGAGGTGAACCTCAACGGCACCGGCCAGCCGGTGGAGACGACCTGCGCCGCGGCCAAGACGGTGCTCGGCACCGCGGTGACCAGGATCAAGGCCGCGACACCCGCGAGCACCGGGTTGTCCACTGTGGATCCCTGCGAGCTGGTGGACCGGACCGCCGCGCAGGGCATCATCGGCCCGATCGGCGGCGTGCGGGCCGAGGACCTGCACACCTGTGTGTGGGAGGTCTCGGGCTCGGTCAAGGTCTCCCTGCAGCGCTACTACCCGCCGAGGAAGAGCACCGAGCCGACGGCGGAGGAGGTCGACCTCGGCGGGGTGAAGGCGTTCTCGGTGACCTCGCGGAACAACCCGGCGAGCGCGGACTGCACCCTGGCCTGGGTGCACAAGCCACTGTCCGAAGAGGAGTCCGAGAACGTCGAGGTCCAGTTCAGGACGATGGCGAACCCGCTGCCGGAGGCGGAGATCTGCCGTCAGGCGCGGGAGTTCGCCAAGGCGCTGCTCCCGAAGCTGCCGAAAGCCTGACGGGCGGGCCGGACTCTAGACTCACCGGGTGCACGCGTTACATCCGAACGAACCACGTCACATCGGCGGCTACCGGCTCATCGCCTCGCTCGGCGAAGGCGGGATGGGCCGGGTCGCGCTCGCCGCCGCTCCCGACGGCAGGCTCGTCGCGCTCAAGCAGGTCCACGCGTCCTTCGCGAAGGACCCCGCGTTCCGTGCGCGGTTCCGCCGCGAGGTGCAGGCGTCGCGGCTCGTCTCCGGCGCGTACACGGCGGCGGTGATCGACGCCGATCCCGAAGCCGATACGCCGTGGCTCGCTTCGGTCTACGTGGCCGGGCCGTCACTGCGCGAAGCGGTGGACGCGGCGGGGCCGCTGCCGGAACCGTCGATCCGGCTGCTGGCCGCGGGGCTCGCCGCAGCGCTCGGCGAAGTCCACCGCGCCGGGCTCGTGCACCGCGATCTCAAGCCCAGCAACGTGTTGCTGACCTCGGACGGGCCACGGGTGATCGACTTCGGGATCGCCCGCGCCACCGAGGGCAGCACCGAGCTCACCGGAACCGGCGCGGTGATCGGCTCGCCCGCGTTCATGTCGCCGGAGCAGGCGGAAAGCAGGCCGCTGACCCCGGCCAGCGACGTGTTCTCCCTCGGCGCGCTGCTGGTGATGGCGGCGACCGGGCGCGGGCCGTTCGCCGGTGACTCCACGCCGCAGACGCTGTACCAGGTCGTGCACCACCAGCCGGATCTCAGCGGGGTGCCGCCCGAGGTGCGGCGGCTGGCGGAACCGTGCCTCGCGAAGGACCCGGCGTACCGGCCGACGCCGGCGCAGATCCTGGACTTCCTCGGCCACGGCGGCCCGGTGGCGCCGGTCGCGCAGCCTTGGCCACCGTCGGTGCGGGCGCAGATCGGCGCGCAGGAGGCCGGTGTCCGCGCCGCGCTGTCGTGGCCGGTGCCGCCGCCACCGAAGCGCAAGAGGCGGTGGGTTCCCGTCGCGGCGGCGATCGGCGGGGTGGCGGTGCTGGCGGCGGGCACGATCGTCGCGATCGGACTGTCCGATTTGGACGACCGGCCCGCGGCGGCGCCGCTGAACCAGAACCCGCTCGACCTCACCGTGCTGCGGCGCACCGACCCGTGCAAGGTGCTGCCGGGCATGTCGATCGCGCCGTACGGGGAGTTCCAGCCGGAAGAACGGCTGGCGTACGTGAACCGGTGCTCGTACCGGGCGGAGTCGGGGCCGACGCTGAAGCTGAAGCTCGGCGACAGGGTGTACCGGGACGGTGCCGCGCCGAGCGCCCCGATCAACGGCCAGCCGGTGCTGATCAACCACCTCAGTGGCTGCGAGGCGACGATCGCGGTACCGGGCAACGAGGGCTTCGGCGTGTCGGTGGAAAACGAAGAGTCCACACCGGAGGGATGCGACGAGGCGCGGACCGCGCTGGGTCAGGCGCTGGAACGGATCAGGGCGGGCGGCGTCGACCACGTCCTGCCGCGGGGGAGCGTGCTGCCGCTCGACCCGTGCGCGGTACCGGACCCGGCCGCGGTCACCAAGCTGCTCGGCGCGCCGGTCACCGGGAAGCTGCAGACCACGGTGCACGTCTGCGAGTTCACCCAGCCGGACTCGGTGACCGTGGACTTCGGCCGCGGCGCGCTGGACACCGACGGGACGACACCGGTCGATCTCGGCGGCGTGCCCGCGGTCATGAAGTCGTCACCCGATCCGAAGAGCGTGTTCTGCACGATCAGCTGGTCGCCGCTGCGGGTCTCCGACGAGAAGGCCGACACCGTGCGAGTGTTCTATTCGGACCTCGATGAGAAGGGCGACCCGGACGAGGCTTGCGCGAAGACCAGGGAATTCGCCACCTCCGTCGCCGCGAAGCTGCCGAAGCCCTGAGCAGTGCGCGAAGGGTGGATCTGGGGCGCTCAAGTCCCCGAAGGTCACCTTCAGGGCATGCGCGCGCTCACCTGCCGCACCCTGTTGCCACGAGGGCCGAGTTCACGGCGCTGAACGCGGTGAAGGCTCCCTTCAGGGAGCACCAACGCAGCGACCCACCCCATAAGGCGCCACACCACCCGCGCGAAGGGTGGATCTGGGGCGCTCAAGTCCCCGAAGGTCACCTTCGGGGCATCCGTGCGGCACTCGCAGAGCCCTCGCTATCAGCGAAGGCCGAGATCGTGGCGTCAGATTCCCTGAAGGCTCCCTCCAGGGACGGCTCACCCTGGCACGACGGCAACTGCGGGGGTTGATCAGGCCACTGTGGACGGTGCTCAGAACTCGTCCAGCAGTTCGTGGATTCGCTGCTCCAGCACGAGGTTGTCGGCGGGGGTGACGGTCGCCCAGTCCCGGCCGTTCGCGTCCCTGCTCAGCTGGAACAGGTACCGGCCGGAGTCGGTGTCGTGGAACGCGACCACGCGGGGCGCCCGCCGCACCAGGCCGTCGCGCCCGCGCCGCTCGGTGCCGAACTGTCCTCTTGCGACGGTGCCCATCAGCATTCCGGCCAGCTCTTGGCTTTCCTCCAAGGGAAGGCGCCGGTCTTCGAGCGCGGTCACGAGTGCCTTCGCGTCGCCGCGTGCTTCGATGTCGGCAGCGGTGAGCACGTCGTGCGGCACGTTCACCGAGCGGCCGACGCCCGGTTCCAGCTCACCGGCGACGGACACCGCGGCTTCCGGCAGGCGGTCCGCGTCGGTCGGGATGAGCCACACCTCGCCCGCGTCGATGACCGCGAGCACCGCGGCGCCGCCGATCCGCGCGGCGAGGCCCTTGATCTCGCGTTCCGCCCACACCCACGCGTCGAGCGCGAGCTGCGGCGCGGCCAGGATGTTGAACAGGTCCGCGACCTCACCGGTGGCCCGCGCGCCGCGGACGAGACCGCGCCCGCGCAACCCGGTCAGCGCCTCTTCGACGAGCTGGCGGCGCTCGGTGTAGGTGATGCCGGGGCTGATCACCTGGAGCGCCGGATGCCGTTCGGGCAGGCGCTCCGCCTCCCACAGGGCGTCGAACTCGAGAACGGAAAGAACGACCGTACCGGTCGATGAGCTCATCCTCGGGACTCGTCCCCGTCGGCGATCGTGCGCGGCGGCACCTCACGCTGGTCGGTGAACAGGTCCTTGTCGTCGACGCCGTACCGGCGGACCTGCTTGCCGTCCTCGGCATCGCGCTCCGCCGCGCGCTCCAGCAGCCCGCGCTTCGCGGGCGCCGGTTCGACGCCGTGCCCGGACTTGCGCAGCACTTTCGCCTCTTCTTCCGGCAGGTCGTCCATCGGGATCTGCTTGGCCGCCTTCGCCGATCTGGACGGCGCGCTCCTCGCGAAGCCCTTTCCTTGGCGGTCGGGCTCGCCGCTGACCGCGCCACCGGCACCGGCCGCGCCGAGCGCCGTGAGGCCCGCACCCAGTTCGGCGCCGCCGAACGCGGCCCTCGGCACCGTGCTGAACGGCACCCCGCTGCTCAACGCGGTCACCGGGGCGGGCAGCGCGGACCCGACGACCCTGCCCTTCGCCAGCGCGGGCTCACCCGAGGCCGCGTGACCGGAAGGCGCGTCACCGCCACCGGGCGTGCCACCGCTCTGCGGCGTGCCACCACCGGCGCCGCCACCCGGCCCGCCGGTCCGGCCGGACGGTCCCGACGAGGGCCGCGGCGCGGCGACACCGCCACGCGACTCCGGCCCGCCGGTGGCCGCCGGACCGGTGAACAGCCCGCCGGAGAATCCCGGCCGCGCGGGCGAAGCGACGGGCGGCCGCACCTGCCCGCGACCGTCCGGAATGGGCGCGCGGGCCACCGGGCCGCTGCCGGAAAACGCTCCGGACGGCGGCTCCTGACCTGGCCGGGGCGCGGGCGGCAGCCTGCCGCCGCTCGGCCGCGTGGTCTGCTCCGGCGCGACGGGCGGCAGGCCGATCGGCGCGATCGCCTGGCCACCGCCGTGCGGGGCCGGGCTTCCCGGTGACGGTGGCGGCACCGGGCCGCCACCGGCCGGGGCGCCACCGCCGCCCTGCGGGAGAACGGGGTCGTCCCCGGAACCGGAACCGGAATCAGGATCGGCGGCGACGAGGTTCGTGAACGGGCCGCCACTGCCGGTCAGCCCGATGCTCTCCGGCCTGCCGATCGCCTCGGTCGACGCCAGGTTCTCGCCGCTGGAGCGCGCGTACTCGTTCAACGCGTCGACGGCCTGCTGGCGCGCCTCGTTCGCCTGGCGGACCGCGGCGGAGTGGTCGGTTTCGAACCCGAACAGCCCGGCCACCGAATCGCCGAACGAGCGGCCCTCGCTGCCGGCGCCGGTGCGCAGCGCCGCGGTCTCCGGCAGCCGGTGCAGCGTCCTGCTGAACGCCTCGCCCTGCGCGAAGATCATCTCCGCCGCGTGGTTGACCTTCGTGGTCGCGTCGCTGGAAAACCCGGCGTGCCCGGCGAGCACCACGCCCGCCTGGCCGCCCGCGGTGCTCGTCCACACCACGCCGAGCTTGCCGAGCTGGTCGCGCAGGGTCCCGTCGGTTTCGTCGAGCGCGCCCGCGACCGCCTTGAGCGCGTCGACCGCGGACGAGATGCCGCCGATTCCGTCGCCGTTGCGGAACGCCTGCACCTCGTCGGCGAGCATGTTGTACGAGTAGCCGTCGAAGCGGTGGTCCCTGATCCTGGACACCAGCGCCCCGACGTCGATCCCGTCACTCATCTCCGCCGTCCTCACTGCCGTGCGGCCAAGGTCTGCACCGCCATCTTCGCCACGGTCGTGGCCATGTCACACATCCGCGCCAGCGTGAACGAGTCGTCCAGCGGCGCCATCTGCACCCGCAGCGTCTGCCCCGGCGCCACCCCGACGAGCGTCTCGCAGTCCAGCGGGTGCGCGGTGTCCCGGAAGTTCTTCAACGCGGGGAAACCCGGCACGTCGACCGGTTCCTTGGTCAGGCTCGACTTCCTGTGCTTGCCGGTCAGCCAGTCCTGGAGATCCGCGCTGGTGACCGTTTCGACCGCGTAGCTGTAGAACGGCTGGGTCAGGTCGACGCGGAACATGCAGGTCGGCCCGTCGCGCCGGTCACCGGGCGCGGTCTGCGACGGCAGGCCGTTGACCTTCAGCTCGTCGAGCTGGGCCTCGGTGAGCAGTTTGCACGGGTCGGCGCCGGTCAGCGGCACGTCCTTGACCCGCTGCGGCAAGGACGATCCGCCCGCGGAAGGCGGTACCTGCGGCGCGGGCACCGCCACGCCCGGTTCCACGCTGCTACAGCCCGCGAGCACGGTGAGGGCACCGGCCGCGGCGAGCAGCGCGCTAGTTCGGCTGGACACGCCTGTCCCGCAGGCTTTCGGCCTTCTCCTCGTCGCTCGCCACGTACCGGTGGCTCGCCTCCCGAAGCTGCCCGGCGAGATCGCGCAGGTTCTGCACGTACTCGCGGACCCGCCTCGCGTACGAGGCGTCCCCGTCGGCGACGAGGTCGTTCCACGCGGACACCGCGGCACCGGAGACGACGTCCCGCGCGGGCGGGTCGATGTGCAGCGCGTCGAGGTGGACGGAAAGCCGCGCCTGCAACGCGTTGGCCTGGTCTTCGACGATCTTCGCGACCTCGAGCACGCGATCCGGCTCGACGTCGATATCGGTCATTCCCGGTACCGCCGGTACCGCGGTGCCCAGCGGATTCCCCGGTGCGCCCTGGTCACCTGGCACTTCCCCACCTCACAGGAACGGACGGTAGCCGGTCATATCCACCGGGAAAGGCTACCA
Source organism: Amycolatopsis minnesotensis (assembly GCF_039529815.1). Lineage (NCBI taxonomy): Bacteria > Bacillati > Actinomycetota > Actinomycetes > Pseudonocardiales > Pseudonocardiaceae > Amycolatopsis > Amycolatopsis minnesotensis. The sequence continues at coordinate 79,635 of NZ_BAAANN010000041.1, forward strand.
ACGCTGAGGTGAAACGCGCAGGAGTTCAGCGAGACGGGATCGCGACGCCGGTTTCGGCCGCGCGCAGCGCGATGTCCGTGCGGTGGTGGGAGCCGGGCAGGTGCACCTTCGCGACCCGGCGGTACGCCTCGTCGCGCGCACCGGCGAGATCCGCGCCGACACCGACCACGGACAGCACCCGGCCGCCGTGGGACACGACGGCGCCGTCTTCGCGGCGGCGCGTACCGGCGTGGAGCACGCCGTCCGCCTCGCCGCCGGTGATCACGTCGCCCGCCCTCGGCACGCCCGGGTAGCCGTCGGCCGCGATGACGACCGTGACGGCGGCGCCGTCGTGCCAGCGCAGCGGCGGCTGGCCGGCGAGCGCGCCGGTCGCGGTCGCGTGCAGGAGCCCGCCGAGCGGGGTTTCCAGCAGCGCCAGCACGACCTGGGTCTCCGGGTCGCCGAAGCGGCAGTTGAACTCGATCACCTGCGGGCCGTCGGCGGTCAGCACGAGGCCCGCGTAGAGCAGGCCGGAGAACGGGGTGCCCCGCTCGGCGAGTTCGTCGACGACCGGCTGCACGACGTTCGCGACGATCTCGTCGACGAGGCCGGGCGCGGCCCACGGCAGCGGGGCGTAGGCGCCCATGCCACCGGTGTTGGGCCCGGTGTCGCCGTCGCCGACGCGCTTGAAGTCCTGCGCGGGCAGCAGCGGCACCACCGTGCGGCCGTCCACCAGGCAGAACAGGGACGCCTCCGGGCCGTCGAGGAAGGTCTCCAGCAGCACCGGGTGGCCGCCGTCGAGCAACGTCATCGCGTGCTTGCGGGCCAGCTCGTAGTCGGCGGTCACCACCACGCCCTTGCCCGCGGCGAGCCCGTCGTCCTTGACCACCCAGGTCGGGCCGAAGCGCGCGAGCGCCGCGTCGAGGTGGGCGGGGTTGTCGACGATCTCGCTGTGCGCCGTCGGCACCTTCGCGGCGGCCATGACGTCCTTCGCGAACGCCTTGGAGCCTTCGATGCGGGCGGCGGCGGCGGACGGGCCGAAGCACGCGATCCCGGCGGCGCGGACCGCGTCGGCGACACCGGCCACCAGCGGCACCTCGGGGCCGACCACCACGAGATCGGCCCGCCAGCTCCCGGCGAGCGCGGTCACCGAGGCCGGGTCCGCGGCGTCGACGCCGAGTTGCTCGGCGAGCGCGGCGGTGCCCGCGTTCCCCGGCGCGCACGCCAGGGCGGTCACCGCCGGATCGTGTGCGGCAGCGAGGACAAGGGCATGTTCGCGGGCACCGGACCCGACAACCAGGACACGCACGTGTGAAGGGTAACCGGCCGCCTTCGCGGCTGCCCCGCGGCGCCGTCCAACGACGGCGGTCAGCCGCCGAGCGCCTGCTTCGCGCCGGGGTGCAGCGGCACCGGCTGGGTGAGCTTCGCGACGCCGGGGTCGATCTGCTCCGCCGACGGGTGCGCCTGCGCGAGGTCGTTCTTCTTTTCGAACAGCAGCTTGGTGATCGCGCACGCTTCCGGTGCGGGGAAGTCGCTGCGCACCAACAGGAAGTTCGGCACCACGATGGTGGGGACGGCGGCCTGCTGCGCGTAGGTCGCGACCGGGATCTCGCCGGTGTCGTACACCGGGTTGATCTTGCGCATGGCGCCGAGCAGCGGCGTGATGTCGAGGAACTTCACCTGGCCCTTGAGCGAGGTGATGATGTCGGAAAGCTGCGCGGTCGGCAGCCCGCCGGACCAGACGAGCCCGTCGATGGTGCCGGCCTTGACACCCTCCGCGGTCGCGGCGAGGTCGAGCCGCTGCGCCTGGATGTCGGTGTTCGGGTTGAGGCCGGCGGCTTCGAGCAGCCTGGTCGCGATGATCTCGGTACCGGACTGCGGCGAGCCGATGGAGATCCGCTTGCCGCGCATGTCGGTGATGCTGTTGATCCCGGAACCGTTGCGCACCAGCACCTGCGTCGAGTTCGGGTAGAGCCGCGCGAGCGCCTGGATCCGCTGCGGGCGCCCGGCGAACACCCCGGTGCCGTTCACCGCGTCCGCCGCGGTGTCGGCGAGCGCGAACGCGACGTCGTAGCGGCCGTCGGCGAGCTGCTGGATGTTCTGCACCGAGGCGCCGGTGCTCTCGGCCGTCGCCTTCAGCTTCGTGTTGGCGCCGATCACCTGCGCCAGCCCGCCGCCGAGCGCGTAGTACACGCCGCCGGGGTTGCCGGTCGCGATCTTGACGGCACCCTCGCCCGCCGTGCAGGATCCGGCCGGGGCGGCGTCGTTCGCGGTACCGCCCGTGCAGCCGGTGGCGGCGAGCACGAGCACGACGGCCATCAGCCGGGCCGACCGAGCCTTCGCGCGCATGCTCCACTCCTTGTCGTCTCGAGCCACTGTGCTCACGCCGCCGTGCCGTCCGGGGATTCCGGCACGAGGTGAGACGTGATCGCGACCGCACGGAAACCAAAAATCCGCGTCTTCGGCGGCACCGCATAGTAGAAGATCGCCGAGCCGTCCCCGACGCGGGCGCGACTGACCACAGTGGACGAAAACGGCCACGGTCCGTGTCGGATCGTTCGCGCAGCTCACACGGTACGGTGTGGCCCGTCACAACCGCGCCGGGGGCCACCGGCCGTTTACCCGCTCGTCAGGGGCCGTCCCCGCGCTCGTCGGCAGCCGGTCGCCGCGGGGGACCAGTGTCCCGACGGATATCCCGGGAGTTCCAAGAGAGGGCACTCATGATGCGAAAGCGACTCGGCCTGCTGACCCTGTCCGCACTGGCCGTGCTCGGCGCCACGGGTCTCGCGGCAGGCCCCGCGAGCGCCACCGGTGGCGCGGATGCGGCCGCCGCGAGCCGGGGGCACGATGGTCCGGTGATCGTCGGCCACCGCGGCGCGCCAGGCTACCGCCCAGAACACACGCTCGCGTCCTACGAGCTGGCCTACCGCCAAGGCGTGGACTTCGTCGACGTCGACCTGGTGCCGACGAAGGACGGCCGGCTCGTCGCCAGGCACGAGCCGGAGATCGGCGGCACCACCGACGTGGCGAAGCACCCCGAGTTCGCCGCGAGGAAGACCACGAAGGTCATCGACGGTGCCCCGCTGACCGGCTGGTTCACCGAGGACTTCACCCTCGCCGAGCTGAAGACGCTGTACGCGGCCGAGCGGATCCCCGACATCCGGCCCGACAACACGATCTACCACGGGCGCTACCGGATCGCGACCTACCAGGAGGTGCTCGACCTGACCAGGCGCCTCGGCCGCGAGCTGCACCGGACGCTCGGGACGTACCCGGAGGTCAAGCACTCGACCTACTTCGCGTCGATCAAGAACCCGATCGAGCCGAAGCTGGTGGAGCTTCTCGATCGGAACCACCTGAACCGCCGGGGCGCGCCGGTGGCCATCCAGTCGTTCGAGGTGTCGAACCTGATCGCGCTGCACCGCCAGGTCCGGGTGCCGCTGCTGCAGCTCACGCAGGCCACCGGGGCGCCTGCCGATTTCGTCGCGAAGGGCGACAAGCGCACCTACGCGGATCTCGTGACGCCCGCCGGGCTGCGGGAAATCGCGAAGTACGCGGACTACCTCGGGCCGGAGAAGGCGCAGATCATCCCGCTCGACAAGGCGGGCAACCTGACGAAGCCGACCTCGCTGGTCCCCGACGCCCACGCGGCCGGGCTGAAGGTGCAGCCCTACACCTTCCGCAACGAGAACAACTTCCTGCCCGCGAACCTGCGCTCGTCGGCGAACCCGCAGGCCTACGGCGACATCTTCGCCGAGGAGTCGGCCTTCCTGAAGGCGGGCGTCGACGGGTTCTTCGCCGACCAGCCGGACACCGCACTGGAATCCGTCAAGGCGTTCACGGGGCACTGACGTTTCCCGGCGGCCTTCGAAGTCCCCGAAGGTCACCTCGACGGCGTCCAGTGCCGTGAAGGTGACCTTCGGGGCATCCAGGTCCCCGAAGGACGCCTTCGCGGCATTGGCGTCGATTTCGGTGAGATCAGGTGGCGGAAGCGTGGAGCCGCCGGGAGGGACCTGGTCCCCGAAGGACGCCTTCGGGGAATCCGACGCCGTGATCCGGCCCCTCACGGCACGCGACACGACAACGCTGATGCCCCGAAGGACGCCTTCGCGGCGTCAGATTCCCCGGAGGCTCCCTTCAGGGCATGCACAGCGAACCGCGGCCTCGACCTCTACCGGAGCATCCTTCACGGCATGACCAGCCCGCCCCACACGCCCGCAAGAACAAGAGAAAGGGCGCCACATTCCCAGAAAGCCACCGCCTCAGAAAGCCACCGCGATGATGCGGACGCGCCGATTCCAGTGCGATCACCGGCGAAAACGCGGAGCCACAAGTCCCTGAAGGTCGCCTTCGGGGCATCTGACGCCCCAATCTCGCCCCTCGCGGCGCGAGGCATGATGAAGCTGATGCCCTGAAGGTCGCCTTCGCGGCATCAGATTCCCCCAAGGGCCCCTTCAGTCATCTGTGTCCCTGGTGGGGACGTCCTGCCAGGGGTGAAAACAGGGGCGCGCGCCTCTGCTGGAGGGGCTATCTTGCTGTGCCCGGCGAATCTGCTTATTTACACGCCAGGGCAGGTGGCCTGAGCAGAGCACGCCCGCGAAGGCGGCGCCCAGTGCCGCCAAGGCCATCACGGCCTTCGGTCCCGGCGGATTGCCCGCCGTTGGGCCGGCCGGGCTAGAACCTTGACGAATTCTTGACACGCCGGGCGGGCGCGGGCACAGTATGCGGATCTCAATGGTCTGTCCGTATACCTTTCGAGGTGGGTGCCCATGGCCGAGGTAAGCAACCAGCCCGAGGAGCAGGACGCCGACGCCGCGAGGCTGCACGCGCTCGGCTACGCCCAGGAGCTGAAGCGGACGATGTCCGGCTTCTCCAACTTCGCGGTGTCCTTCACGATCATCTCTATCCTCTCCGGCTGCCTCACGCTCTACGGCTTCGGCATGACCACGGGCGGACCCGCGGCGATGATCTGGGGCTGGCCGCTGGTCGGCGTGTTCGTGATCCTCGTCGGCCTCGGCATGGCGGAGGTGTGCTCCAGCTTCCCGACCGCGGGCGGGCTGTACTACTGGGCGGCGAAGCTCGCGCCCCGCAACGGCGCCGCGTGGTCGTGGTTCACCGGCTGGTTCAACCTCATCGGCCAGGTCGCGGTCACCGCGGGCATCGACTTCGGGGCCGCGCTCTTCCTCAACGCCTTCCTCGACCTGCAGTTCGGCTTCGCCGCGACGCCGGGGCACACGATCCTGCTGCTGGCGATCATCCTGGTAGTGCACGGCGCGCTGAACACCTTCGGCGTGCGGATCGTCGCGGTGCTCAACAGCGTCAGCGTGTGGTGGCACCTGATCGGCGTGCTGGTCATCGTGGGCGCGCTCGTCTTCGTGCCGGACCACCACCAGTCGGCTTCGTTCGTGTTCGGGCACTTCGTGAACGGCACCGGCTGGGGTTCCTCGGTGTACGTGTTCGCGCTGGGTCTTCTCGTCGCGCAGTACACGCTCACCGGGTACGACGCGTCGGCGCACATGACCGAGGAGACGAAGAACGCGTCGGTCGCCGGGCCGCGCGGGATCGTCAACTCGATCCTGGTTTCCCTTGTCGCGGGCTGGGTTCTGCTGATCGGGCTGACCTTCGCCATCCAGGACTACGACGGCGCGGTGAACTCGTCGACCGGGGTGCCGCCCGCGCAGATCTTCCTCGACGCCACCGGCGCGGCCACCGGGAAGTTCCTGCTGCTGATCTGCATCGGCGCGCAGTTGTTCTGCGGCATGGCATCGGTGACCGCGAACTCGCGCATGATCTACGCGTTCGCGCGCGACGGCGCGGTGCCCGGCTCGAAGATCTGGCACCGCATCAACAAGCGCACGCAGACGCCGACGAACGCGGTGTGGCTCGCGGCGGGCGGCGCGATGGTGCTCGCGCTGCCGTACCTGTGGAGCAAGACGGCCTACGCCGCGGTGACTTCGATCGCGACGGTCGGGCTGTACGTGGCGTACGTGATCCCGGTTTTCCTGCGGCTGCGCCGGGGCGACGACTTCGAACGCGGCCCGTGGCACCTCGGCCGGTGGAGCCGTCCCGTCGGGATCGTCGCCTGCCTGTGGGTGCTGGTGATCTTCGTGCTGTTCATGCTGCCGCAGGTTTCGCCGATCACCGCGGACACCTTCAACTACACCCCGGTCGCCTTCCTGGTCGTGCTCGGCGGCGCGGGCGTGTGGTGGCTCGCCTCGGCGCGGAAGTGGTTCACCGGGCCGAAGGTGCAGGGCAGCGCGGAAGAACTGGCCGCCGTCGAACAGGAGTTGAAGGAAATCGGCTGAGCGGGGACCGGGATCGCGGCGCTCGGGTGCCCCGAAGGACGGGCGGATTCATGCGGTGGTCGCAACATGCTCTATTTAGGACAGTAGCATGGTGAGTTTTTCTTTGGGGGTGAGCCAGTTGAGGGTTTTGCGGGGGCG
>NZ_BAAANN010000042.1:0-59264 GCF_039529815.1 Amycolatopsis minnesotensis
CCGGACTGGCTACACACCTACAATCACCACCGCGGCCACACCGCACTCACCGGCAAACCACCCGCCAGCCGCGTCCCCAACCTCACAGGGCAATACAACTAGGCCGCGCCTGCTGGGGCGTCAGTTTCACCCGCGGCGAGCGGGAACGCGCTGCCGGAGTTCCCTCGCGGGCAGTGGACTCGGGACCGTCTTCGGGCCGATGCCTCGGAGGAGGCGGAAAGCGTGCGGGCCACCTCGTGGTCGAGGCGGCCCGCACGGTTCTTCGGTCAGTCCTTGGTGCCCGTGTCGCCGTCTTCCGGCTTCTCGGCTGGCTTCTCGTCAGCGTCGGCCGACTTCGCTTCTTGCTCGGCCCGCTCGGTGCGTTCGAGCTCGGCGATCGGGTCCAGCTCGTCGGACGGCCGGTCGCCGAGGTGCTCGGCGAACTCCATCGGGTCGTCCAGATCGGTGGCGGTCGGCAGCAGGTCCGGGTGGCTCCACAGGCCGTCGCGCTTTTCCGCGCCGTGCTGGTCGCCGACGAGCTTCCAGAGCGCCGAAGCCGCGCGCATGCGCCGCGGCCGCAGCTCGAGGCCGACGAGGGTGGCGAAGGTCTGCTCGGCCGGCCCGCCCGTCGCGCGGCGGCGGCGCAGGGTTTCCCGCAGCGCGTCGGCGCCGGGGAGCCGGTCCCCGATCGCCTCGGCGACCACCACGTCGACCCAGCCTTCGACCAGCGCGAGCAGGGTCTCCAGGCGGTTCAGCGCGGCCTGCTGCTCCGGAGTGGTCTGCGGTTCGAGCAGACCGGAGGACATCGCCTCCTCGATCGCGGCGGGGTTGCTCGGGTCGATCCGGCCCGCGATCTCCTCGAGGCCCGAGATGTCCACCTTAATGCCATTGGCGAACTCTTCGACGGTCGCCAGCAACCGCTGCCGCAGCCACGGCACGTGCGCGAACAGGCGCTGGTGCGCCGCCTCGCGCGCGGCGAGGAACACCAGCACCTCGCTGCTCGGCAGCTCGAGGCCCTCGGTGAACTTCTCCACGTTCGCGGGAAGCAGCGCGGAAGTGGCGGCGGGACCGAGCGGGAGGCCGACCTCGGTCGAGGTCAGCACCTCGGCGGCGAGCTGGCCGAGCGCGTTGCCGAGCTGGGACCCGAACGCCATGCCGCCCATCTGGCCGACCATGGACAACAGCGGGCCCGCGGCCTGCTTCGCTTCGTCGGGCAGCGCCTCGACCCATGCGCCGGAGACCTGCTTCGCCACCGGGTCGCACAGCCGCTGCCAGGTGGGCAGGGTCTTTTCCACCCAGTCCTTCGGCGTCCACGCCACCGAGCTGGTGGCGCCCGCGGGCAGGATCGTCGCGGAGTCGAGCCACAGTTCGGCGAGGTGCGCGGCGTCGCGGACCGCGGTGCCGGTGTCACCGGTCGCGTTGCCGGACGCGCCGGAGGCGAAGCCGAGCTTGACCTCGCCGGTGCCGCCGAGGTTCTGCAGCGCGATCTGCTTCGCGAGGTCGTAGTTCACCGGCCCGGTCGAGGTGCCCGCCTGGCTGAGCATCTGGCCGAGCTGGCTGAGCATCTGTCCCAGCTGACCGAACGCGTCGGCACCCGGCTGCTCCTGGCCACCGCCGCCCGATGGCTCGTTGTCACCACGCTTGTCGGGATCGGGAAGTCCGAAGCCGAAGGGGAGATTGCTCATAACACCACCGTACGCGGGTCGGGCAATGCCGACCTCGCCAGCCGCGCCGCTCCGGAACGGGCCGGAGAGATCCGGAGAGATACTGACGGCGCGTGGCGTGGCCTGCACTCAGGTCGTACACCGGTCACCGTACGCTGTCTCGGGTGAGCGAGCGCCCCGACGAAACCGCAGCCCATGGCACCCGGCGGCCGAGTGCCGCACCGGGTGCCACCACCGCCGCCGAACCGGACCCCGTCCAGGGCGACGGCGGCCGGGGCGCGACCGAACACCCGCAGGGCCCGCGCGGCCGCACCATGACCAGGCGCACCTGGACGCTGGTGGCGAGCTTCCTGCTGGTGGTGGTGTTCGGCCTCACCGGGGCGTTCGTCCGGGTGCCCTACGTGGCGGTCGGGCCGGGCCCCACCTACGACACCCTCGGCCAGTCCGGTGGCAAGCCGGTCATCGAGATCAACGGCCAGCAGACCTACCCGACCTCGGGCGAGCTGCGGATGACCACCATCTCGCTGACCGACGAGGTGACCCTCTTCGGGGCGCTCGGCCTCTGGGTGAGCGGGCGGTACGCGCTGGCGCCGCGCGAGGACTACTACAAGCCGGGCGAGAGCGACGAGCAGGTCAAGAAGGAGAACGTCAAGCAGTTCCAGGACTCGCAGAGCAACGCCGAGGTCGCGGCGCTGCGCCACCTCGGGTTCCCGACCAAGGTGCTCGCCAACAACGTCGTCGCGGGCAGCCCCGCCGACCACGTGCTGTCGGCGGGCGACCGGCTCCTCACGGTCAACGGGAAGCCGATCTCGAAGGAAGAAGACGTGCGCGCCGCGCTGGCCGGCACCAAGCCGGGCGAGACGATCTCGCTGAGCTTCCAGCACGAGGGCCAGCCGCAGCGCACCGAGACGCTCACGCTCGCGCAGAACGCGGACCGCAAGGAAGGCTTCATCGGCCTGTCCCCGATCGACCGCGCCGACGTGCCCTTCGACGTGAAGATCTCGCTACAGGACGTGGGCGGGCCGTCCGCGGGCCTGATGTTCGCGCTGGCGATCGTCGACCGGCTGACCCCCGGCGAGATGGTGGCGGGCGAGCACATCGCGGGCACCGGCGAGATCGACGAGAAGGGCAACGTCGGCCCGATCGGCGGTATCTCGTTCAAGGTCGTCGGCGCGCGCGAGGCGGGTGCGACGGTGTTCCTGACCCCGGCCGCCAACTGCACCGAAGCCGCGGCGGCCGTGCCGGACGGGCTCAAGCTGGTGAAGGTGACCAATTTGGACAGTGCGCTCGACGCGCTCGACGACCTGAAGGCGGGGAGGCCGGCCCCGTCGTGCTGAGCCCGGCTACGGCGCCAGCGTGGCGCGGAGCGCGTCGACGAGGTTCGGCGCCAGGTCGGGATGCTCGATGATCTCGTCCACCGCGTCCCCCTCCGCCGCGCCGCGCAGCCGCATGACGCACGCGCCGGGCCCGTCGCCGCGCACCACGGCGGCGACCAGCCTGGCCTCGGTGCGGTGGGGGTGGTCGGCCGCGGCCTGGCGCAGGCGCGCCGCGTCGGCCGATTCGGCGGTGGGCAGATCGGCCTCCGCCTCGGGCGGCAGCACGATGATCTCCTGCGCCAGCGCGCAGCCCGCGACGACGTCCGGCCAGGCGATCCTGGCGAGTGAATCGGCGAGATCGCCTTCCGGCAGCGGTTCCTGCGCGACCGGGGTCAGCGTGCCCGGCCCGCCGAGCTGCCCGGCCAGCTCCGGCTGTTCCGCGAGCAGCGTTTCGGTGGGCACCAGCGCGAACAGCTGGGGCTGCTGGTCCCATCCGCCCGACGCGACGAACTCCTCGACCTCGCGGGCCAGGTTCGCCACCGCCGCGCCCGGCACTTCTTCGGTGCTGCTTTCCATGGCGCCATCGTCGCAGGCGCCCCCGTAGCGTGCCGCGCCAGCGTCCGGTTTGGGTGGTTGTCGGGAACTCGACAGCCCCTCCGTAGAGTTAGGTGACCAGGGGCCGGATTCCGTTCCGGCACCGGTGAGAACGAGATTCACGAGATCAGGAGCGTGCGCAGTGGCCACTCGGCCCCCTGTCAGCCTGCCGAAGCTGTCCCGGCGTAGCCGGATTCTGCTGATCATCGCCGCCGTGCTCGTGCTGGCTCTGCTGCTCGGCGCGCGGTTGCTCGGGACCTATGTCGACTGGCTGTGGTTCGGCGAAGTCGGCGGGCGCAGCGTTTTCAACACCATCCTGGTCACCAGAATCGTGTTGTTCTTCGCGGTCGGGCTCTTCGTCGGCGGCACACTGGCGATCAGCCTGATGATCGCCTACCGGACGCGCCCGGTGTTCGTGCCGCTGTCCGGCACCGACGACCCGCTCGCCAGGTACCGGTCGACGGTCGTCGCGCGCATCCGGCTGTTCGGCATCGGGCTCCCGGTGATCGCCGGTGTCGTCGCGGGCGCGAGCGCGCAGGGCGACTGGCAGCGCGTGCAGTTGTTCCTGAACGGCACCTCCTTCGGCCAGGCCGACGCCGAGTTCGGCAACGACGTCGGCTTCTACGCCTTCGATCTCCCGTTCTACAACTGGCTCCTCGGCTGGGTCTTCATCGCGCTCGCGGTCGGTTTCGTCGGCGCGCTCATCTCGCACTACCTCTTCGGCGGAATCCGGCTCGCCGGCCGCGGCGGGCAGCTCACCAGCTCGGCGCGCGTGCAACTGCTGAGCACCGTCGGGCTGTTCGTGCTGATGAAGGCCGTCGAATACTTCTTCGACCGGTACAACCTGTTGTTCTCCGATCGCAACGCCCCGCTGTTCTACGGTGCGACCTACACCGACCTCAACGCGGTGCTGCCGGCGAAACTGATCCTGCTGTGCATTTCGGTGTTCTGCGCGATCGCGTTCTTCGCGGGCGCGTTCCTGCGCAACATCCAGCTGCCCGCGATCGCGCTCGTACTGCTCATCCTCTCCGGCGTGCTCGTCGGCGCCGCGTGGCCCGCGGTGCTCGAGCAGTTCTCGGTCAAGCCGAACGCGAACGACAAGGAAGCCGCGTCGATCCACCGGAACATGGACGCCACCAAGCACGCGTTCGCGCTCAACGGCGTGCAGTACGACCAGTACTCCGGCACACCGGCGCCGAACGCGGTGCAGCAGATCCAGAACGACAAGACGACCGTCCCGAACATCCGCCTGCTCGACCCGAACGTGCTCAGCCCGACGTTCACCCAGCGCGTCGGCGGCGAGAACATCTACGGCTTCCCGCAGAAGCTCGACATCGACCGCTACACGGTCAACGGCAAGACGCAGGACTACATCGTCGCGGCGAAGGAAGTCGACAGCAACCGGCTCGTCGACAACCAGAAGAGCTGGATCAACCGCCACCTCGTCTACACGCACGGCAACGGTTTCGTCGCCGCGCCGGCCAACACGATCGACCGCGCCGTGCAGGGCGCCAACAGCGACGGCGGCTACCCCGTCGCCACCACGAGCGACACCAGGAACCCGAACGCGGGCGGGATCAAGGTCGACCAGCCGCGCATCTACTACGGCGAGCTCTCCACAGAAGCCGACTACGCGATCGTCGGCGGTCCGCAGGGGTCAGGGCAGGCGCCCGGCGAGTACGACGACGCGAACCACCAGTCGTACCGCTACGAGGGCGGCGGTGGCGTGCCGATCAACAACTGGTTCAACCGGCTCGTGTTCGCGGCCAACTACGGCGAGCGGAACATCCTGTTCTCCGACGCCATCGGCGACGGCTCCAAGATCATGTACAACCGGGACCCGCGCGACCGCGTCAGCAAGCTCGCGCCGTGGCTCAAGGTCGACGGCGACCCCTATCCCGCGGTGATCGACGGCCGGATCCAGTGGATCATCGACGGCTACACCACGATGGACCAGTTCCCGTACGCGCAGAAGACGCAGTTCGGTGACGTGACGCAGGATTCGCTCGCCGGCGTGGCACGCCAGACCAACGCGTCGATCAACTACATCCGCAACTCGGTGAAGGCCACCGTCGACGCCTACACCGGCAAGGTCACGCTGTACGAAATGGACACCAAGGACCCGCTGCTGAAGGCGTGGGAAAAGGTGTTCCCCGGTGTGGTCAAGCCGAACGCGGAGATCCCGCCGGACCTGAGGGACCACTTCCGCTACCCGGAGGACCTCTTCAAGGTCCAGCGCGACCTGCTGTCCAAGTACCACGTCGAGGACCCCAAGGCGTTCTACTCCACGCAGAACTTCTGGAACGTGCCGCAGGACCCGACGCAGGAGGGCGGCCTCGATCCCACCGGCAACGGCGTCAAGCAGCCCGCCTACTACGTGTACGCGCAGACACCCGGCGACGACCGCGCGAAGTTCCAGCTCACCAGTTCGCTGGTCGCACTGCAGCGGCAGTACCTGGCGGCGTGGGTGTCGGTGTCCTCCGATCCCAAGGACTACGGCGCGATCAAGGTGCTGCGACTACCGACGGACGGCAGCGGGGCACAGGTCGACGGCCCGGTGCAGGTGCAGAACAAGCTCCAAAGCGACCCCGGCTTCGCGCAGGAACGGACGTTCTTCACCAACAACAGCGTCAACATCATCTTCGGCAACCTGCTGACGCTGCCGGTCGGGAACAGCTTCCTGTACGTGGAACCGGTGTACCTGCAACAGCGCAACCAGAACAGCTACCCGCAGCTCGCGCGCGTGCTCGTCGCCTACGGCAACAAGATCGGGTACGCCCCCACCATCGGCGAAGCCATCAAGAACGTGCTCAGCGGCACCCCGGCGCCGCCGGCCCCGGTGCCGGGCCAGCCCGGCACGTCGACCGGGCCGTCCAGCCCGTCCAGCAGCACCGCACCGCCGCCTTCGAGCCAGTCGCAGGCCGTGCCACCCCCCGGTGGCTCCGCGGCGCTCGACAAGGCCGTCGGCGACATCGCGGCCGCACTCGGCAGGTTGAAGACCGCCCAGCAGTCGGGCAACTTCACCGACCAGGGCGCGGCACTCCAGGCACTCGACGAGGCCGCCAAGGCCTACGACGCCGCCAAGGCCAAGCCAGGCGGGTGATGTCGGACACCAGGAGTGGCACCTGCTTTGCGCGCACCGGAAACCTGCGCGTAAGGTAGGTGTCACCGACGCGGGGTGGAGCAGCTCGGTAGCTCGCTGGGCTCATAACCCAGAGGTCGCAGGTTCAAATCCTGTCCCCGCTACAGAGGTTGGAGGCGTGTGTCCGCGGATTGCGCGGGCCACGCCTCTTTCGCATTGCACTGGGGGTCGAACCCCCAGACCCCCGCCAAGAGGGGCTCCGCCCCCTTGGATCCCCCTTGGGGGCTTCGCCCCCTTGCCCCCTTCTTGCTGGGCGCGTTGCGTGGGTTCGGTTCAGTAGGTTGCGTGGTTCGGTTCAGTAGGCGTCGCGGGGGGTGTGGGCGTCGCTTCGCTTGCCTTGGTGGGGGCGGGGGGCGAAAAGTGCTCACTTGGGCGTGGTTTGTGACTTGCGGTGGTGCCGAGTTGTCCGAAGTGGACTGGCTGGGTGGGTGGGGGAGTGGTCTGGTCCAGTTGGTCCTACTGGGACTCACATGGTGCGAACCCGCACCAAAAACCCGCCAGTGACCCCAAATTCTTAGCCGTTGGTTAGCCCGAGCTGAGCCGGACCGCGCCCAGAAGGTGCACGCCCGACCCGAAGAGCCCCACCCACCCGCGACACCTACTGGACCGAACCTGCAACGCGCCCAGCAGTGAAGGGGGCAAGGGAGCGAAGCCCCCAAGGGGAATCCAAGGGGGCGGAGCCCCTCTTGGCGGGGGTCTGGGGGTTCGACCCCCAGTGCAAAGCGAAAGGGGTGTGGCTCGCGCTTTCTGCGAGCACACACCCCTGCACCTGTAGCGGGGACAGGATTTGAACCTGCGACCTCTGGGTTATGAGCCCAGCGAGCTACCGAGCTGCTCCACCCCGCGCCGTTTTGCTGATGGGTGGAACTCTACGGGATGGGTTCTGGGGGCTGCGCGGCGGGGGGTCCGAAGGCGGGCGAGCGTGGCCGAGGGGGCTTCGTGAGGGGTCTTCATTAAGGGATTAATCGGGGGTTGGCTGGGGTCGGAAAACCAAAGGTTCGATGATTAACTGTGTCTACTGTGGACACGGTTAGGCCGAATGAGGGGTGGTGGACACGGTGTGTGGTCGCTGGGGACCATCGGTACTAGCCACAATGGACAGAATCGGTGACCACTGTGGACAGAAGGGGGGAAAAGTGGGACCGTGGGGTGGTGTCTGAATTGAATGCAACCGCCGCAGCACTGTTGGGACTGCTCCACGAAGGGCCCGCCACCGGCGGGCAGCTCGTTGCGGGCGCGGACGAGAAGTTCGGCGCCTTCTTCAGCGTCACGAGGAGCCAGGTCTACCGGGAGCTGCCCGCGCTGTCCAAAGAAGGTCTGGTCCGGCTCGGCAAGCAGGGGCCGCGCTCGAGTCAGCAGTACGTCATCACCGCCGCGGGCAAGAAGGCCTTCAAGGGCTGGCTCACCGGTGAGGCGGGGCCCGACCACCTCCGCAGCCCGCTGATCCTGCGTCTGGTCCACGCGGCCTCGCTGACCGCGAAGCAGCGCACCGTGCTCGTGGACGCCGCACGCACGCGGTACAACCAGGAGCTCGACGACGCCAAGGCCGCGACCAAGGCGGCGCAGGACCCGTACGCCAAGGCCGTCGCCGACTTCGGCCAGGCGCACGCCAAGGCGGCGCTGAAGCTGCTGGACTCGATCCCGCAGTCCTGACCCGAAGAGGTCCACGGGCGCCGGTGGACTCGCGTGGGGCGGTTACCCGTAACCGCCCCACCGTCTTGGCGTAACCTTGACCGGCGTGAGTGCTGACTTCGAAGCAGACCTGAAGGACGTCGCCGGCAAGCTGACGCAAGTCGAGTCGGTGATGGACCTCGGCGCGTTGCGCGCGGAGATCGCCGATCTCGAACAGCAGGCGGCCAAGCCCGACCTGTGGGACGACCCTGAGACCGCGCAGAAGGTCACCAGCCAGCTCTCGCACCGGCAAGGTGATCTGCGCCGCGTCTCCGATCTCCGCCAGCGCCTCGACGACCTGACGGTCCTCCACGAGCTCGCGGCCGAAGAGGGCGACAGCGGCAGCCTCGCCGAGGCCGAGACCGATCTCGTGCAGCTGGCCAAGGACGTCGACGCGCTCGAGGTCCGCACGCTGCTCTCCGGTGAGTACGACGACCGCAACGCCGTGGTGACCATCAGGTCCGAGGCGGGCGGCGTCGACGCGGCGGACTGGGCCGAGATGCTGATGCGGATGTACCTGCGCTGGACCGAGCGGCACGGCTACCCGACCGACGTCTACGACATCTCCTACGCCGAGGAAGCGGGCATCAAGTCCGCGACCTTCAAGGTGACCGCGCCGTACGTGTACGGCACCCTTTCCGTCGAGCAGGGCACGCACCGGCTGGTGCGCATTTCGCCGTTCGACAACCAGAACCGCCGCCAGACCTCCTTCGCGCACGTCGAGGTGCTCCCCGAGGTCGAAGAGGTCGACCACGTCGACATCCCGGAGAAGGACATCCGCGTCGACGTCTACCGATCGTCAGGACCGGGTGGGCAGAGCGTGAACACCACCGACTCCGCGGTGCGCATCACGCACCTGCCGACCGGTGTGGTGGTCTCGTGCCAGAACGAGAAGTCGCAGCTGCAGAACAAGGCGGCGGCGATGAAGGTGTTGCAGGCCAAGCTCCTCCAGCGGAAGAAGGAGGAGGAGCGAGCCGAGATGAACGCGCTCAAGGACGGCGGTTCGAGCTGGGGCAACCAGATGCGCTCCTACGTGCTGCACCCGTACCAGATGGTGAAGGACCTGCGGACCGAGTTCGAGGTCGGCAACCCGTCCGCGGTGCTCGACGGCGAGATCGACGGTTTCCTCGAGGCGGGCGTCCGCTGGCGGAAGCAGACCGAAAACGCCTGAGGGAGCCATTTCCCGGTGAAGTGAAAAACTCGTCACGACGGTATAGGTGGACGCCAACCCCGGCTTAACGGGTGTGGTGAGTAGGATGCCGAACCGTGATCCGGCTCGAAGAGGTATCCAAGGTCTACAAGACCTCGACCCGCCCCGCGTTGGAACGGGTTTCGGTCGAGATGGACAAGGGCGAGTTCGTCTTCCTCATCGGTCCCTCGGGATCGGGGAAGTCGACCTTCCTCCGGCTGCTGCTGCGCGAAGAGGTGCCAAGCAAGGGCCGGGTGTTCGTGTCCAATTTCGACGTCGCCAAGATGGCCCGCCGCAGGGTCCCCCGCCTGCGCCAGACCATCGGCTGCGTGTTCCAGGACTTCCGGCTGCTCGGCAACAAGACGGTCGCCGAGAACGTCGCGTTCGCCCTCGAGGTGATCGGCAAGCCGAAGCAGACGATCCGCAAGGTCGTGCCCGAGGTGCTCGAACTCGTCGGGCTCGACGGCAAGGCCGACCGGCTGCCGAACGAGCTTTCCGGTGGTGAGCAGCAGCGCGTCGCGATCGCCCGTGCCTTCGTGAACCGGCCGCTGGTGCTGCTCGCCGACGAGCCGACCGGGAACCTCGACCCGGACACCAGTCAGGACATCATGCTGCTGCTGGAGCGCATCAACCGCACCGGCACGACCGTGGTGATGGCCACCCACGACCATTCCATCGTGGACTCGATGCGCCGCCGCGTCGTCGAACTGCACCTCGGCCGGGTCGTCCGCGATGACGCACGCGGTGTCTACGGCGTAGGCCGCTAGCCCCCTTCCCCCTCACCGTCCAGCCCCCGACCCAAGGACAGACACCGCAGATGCGCGCCAGCTTCGTGTTCAGCGAGGTCATCACCGGCCTCCGCCGGAACATCACGATGACCATCGCGATGATCATCACCACCGCGATCTCGCTTGCCATGCTGGGCGGTGGTCTGATCATCGTCGGGTCGATCGACAAGATGCAGCAGCGCTACATGGCCGACATCGAGGTGAGCGTTTACTTCACGTCGGACATCAGCGCCAGCGACAAGGACTGCAGCGGCCCGGTCTGCCAGCAGATCCGGCAGGAGCTCGGCGACAACCCGCTGGTCGAGTCGGTGGTCTTCGAAGACCGCGACAAGGCGTACCAGCGCTTCAAGGAGATCTTCGCCAGCCAGCCCGAGCTGGTCGAGCTGGCGACGCCCGGCTCGCTGCCCGCGTCGCTGAAGGTCAAGCTCAAGGACCCCACCCGCAGCGAACTGCTGGTCAAGCAGTACACCGGCAAACCGGGCGTGGACAGGGTCGACGACCAGAGCGAGTTCCTCGACCGCTTCTTCAGCGTGCTCAACGCCGGCCGCAACATCACCTTCGTGGTGTTCGTGGTGCTGCTGCTCGCCGCGTTGATGCTGATCTCGAACACGATCCAGGTCTCGGCGTTCACCCGGCGCACCGAGGTCGGCATCATGCGGCTGGTCGGTGCGACGCGCTGGTACACGCAGCTTCCGTTCCTGCTGGAGGCGGTGGTCGCCGGCCTTGCCGGTGCGGTCCTGTCGGTCGGCGGGCTGATCGGGCTCAAGTACGTCTTCCTCGACGGAATCCTGGAAAAGATCCCTCCGCTGCCGAAGGTCGAGCTGATCGACATCCTGTTCCCGGTGGCGCCGGTGCTGATCGGGGCGTCGGTGATCATTTCGGCGATCACCGGCTACCTGACGCTGCGGTTGTACGTGCGCAATTAATCACCTGCCCACCTGCGGAAAGTCACGTAGAGTCGAGATATGCCCAAGGAACGTGGCCAGAAGGTGATCGTGTCGAACCGCAGAGCGCGGCACGACTACTCCATCCTGGACACCTACGAAGCCGGGCTCGTGCTCGTGGGCACCGAGGTGAAAAGCCTGCGGGAAGGGAAGGCCTCGCTCGCGGACGCGTTCGCGACCGTCGACGACGGCGAGGTCTTCCTGCGCAACGTGCACATCCCGGAGTACATCCAGGGCACCTGGACGAACCACATGCCGCGCCGCACCCGCAAGCTCCTCCTGCACCGCAGGGAGATCGAGCGGCTGATCGGGAAGACCAAGGAGAGCGGGCTGAGCCTGGTCCCGCTGTCGATGTACTTCAAGGACGGCAAGGTCAAGGTCGAGATCGCGCTGGCGAAGGGCAAGAAGGCCTACGACAAGCGGCAGAGCCTCGCGAAGCGCGACTCCGACCGGGAGATCTCGCGCGCGATGGGCAGGGCGCTGAAGGGCAAGTTCGACTGATGGCCCCCGGTTCGGACGCGGACGTCCCGGCGTGGGTGTCCGCGCTGGGGCTCGACGGGCTGGTCGACCTGCACGTCCACTTCCTGCCCGAACCGGTGCTGCGCAAGGTGTGGGCCTACTTCGACGAGGCCGAGACGCACTACGGGGTGCCGTGGCCGGTGCACTACCGGACGCCGCAGGAAGAACGGGTCGAGACGCTGCGCGCGCTGGGCGTCTCGGCGTTCGCACCGCTGGTGTACCCGCACAAGCCGGGGATGGCCGAGTGGCTCAACGGGTGGGTGCGCGAGTTCGCCGACGGCGTGCCGGAGGCCGTCCGCACCGCCACCCTGTACCCGGAGCCCGGCGCGGCGTCCTATGTGGAGGAAGCGCTGCGCGCGGATGTCCGCTGTTTCAAGGCGCACGTGCAGGTCGGTGCGTACGACCCACGTGACGAACTGCTCGACGACGCGTGGGGCGCGATCGCCGACGCGGGCGTGCCCGCGGTCGTCCACTGTGGACATGGACCGTTGCGGGGCAAGCACACCGGCCTCGATCTCTTCGAGCAGGTGCTCGTCCGGCACCCGCGGCTCACGCTCGTGCTGGCGCACGCCGGGATGCCCGAGTACGACGAGGCCTTCGACCTGGTGGCGCGGTACCCGAGGGTGTACCTCGACACGACCATGGTCGGCGTGCCGTTCACGGAGAAGATGATGCCGCTGCCGCCGGACTGGTCCGCGCGGATCGCGGGCATCGCCGACCGGGTGGTGCTCGGCACCGATTTCCCCAACATCCCCTACAGCTACGCCACACAGCTCGAGGCGATCGCCGGCTGGGCCGCCGACGACCGCCTCGGTGCGCCGTTCCTGCGCGCCGTGCTCCAGGACAACGGCCGCGCACTGCTCAGGCTTTGACGCGCTGCGCCAGCACCGGCCTCGCGGCGGGCCGCGGCAACCGCTTGCCGGAGAGCAGGTAGGCGCCCGCGGTCAGCGCCACCCAGGGCAGCGGGCCGCCGAACAGGCCGGTGCCCGCCGGGGGAGCGAAGCCGTTCGCGGCGAGCCCGAGCATGCCTGCCGACGCCAGCACCGCGGCCACCGCGAGCTGCCAGGCCGGCGCTGTGACGGTCCCGCTCGGCGGCCGGGTCTCGAAGCGGCCGAACACCCGCAGCAGGCCGCTGAGCACGAGCGCGGCGAGGACGAACCACATCGGCGCCAGCACGAACCACAGCGTGCTGCCCGGTTCCGGTGTCGCGTAGCCGAGGCCCAGCACGGTGATCCCGGCGACGACGGTCAGCGCCTGCATGTGCCAGAGGTAGACGGTCATGAACCTCGGGCCGATCCAGCGCAGCGCCGCGGTCACCGGCGGGCGTGCGGCGAGCCGGTTCAGCGCGCCCTTCGCGGCGAGCAGCAGGCCGATCTGGCCGATCGCGACGAACCCGAGCAGCGCGGTCGGCGGGCTCATGTTGGACACCGGCGCGCCGGGCATGCCGATCATGCTGCCCGGATAGGGCCCGAACGCGACCATCAGCGCGGTGCTCCCGAAGCCGGCGGCCGACAGCGCGAGCGCCTTGTTCCGGCCGAGCGAGCCGAGTTTCCCGTCCACGTAGTGGAAGCCGAGCTGGTGCACGGCGAGCCAGATGAACAGCGCGTTGGCGTAGCCGAGCAGGCCGAGGTCGTTGAACCTGGCGACGTCGACGAGCAGCGCGAGCACGCCGAACGCCGCGGGCACCCGCCAGCCCCACCGCCGGTGCGCGGCCACCATCGCCGGGGTCACGAGCACCGTCACGAAGTACACCGCGAGGAACCACAGCAGCTGCGCCGCGATCGAGCCCGCGACCTGCAGCGGCTGCGCTGGCACGCCGAGCTCGCTCAGCAGGCCGGGCAGCACCAGCCAGGCCGCGATCAGCGGCAGCACCGGCACCAGCAGCCGTCGCACCCTCGCCGCCAACCAGTCCCGTGTGGACGGTGCGGCGCGCAGGGAGTACAGGTTGGCGGCGCCTCCCGCGAAGAAGACCAGCGGCATCACCTGGGACAACCAGGTGAGGATCCACCAGCCCGGCGTGGCAAGCGCGTTCCCCGTGGCCAGCCGACCGTCCGAATAGGACAGCACGGGCATCAGCCAGTGCTGCACGACGACGGCGAGGATCGCGAGCGCGCGGACGACGTCGAGGAACCTGTCCCGAGGGGGCTTCTGGCGGCTTTCTCGCATGGCACAAGCCTGGTCGGAACCGGGTTCTGCCACAGCCGTGCTGACCGGTGTCTCGGGGTTCGGGTTTCTCCCCGTCGCGAGGTGGAGTTCGCCCTACCCCGAGTCAGGACTTCGGCACGTCGTCGTGCTCCGGCACCGAGCACAGGCGGTACTCCCAGCCCGCTTCCGCGCTGTAGCCCAGCTCGTAGTGCGTCTCGATCTTCGGGCCGTCGTGCAGGTGGACGTGGCGCATCACGGTGCCGCGCACCGGCTCGGCCGCACCGAGGTCCTGGACCCTGCCGTCGAGGGGGCCGCCGAAGAAGCGCACGATCGCCTCGGTCATCAGCACCCCTCTTTTCCGATCGGCGGATACGTCCGCCCATGGTAGGGGAGCTTTCGACGGTGTGCTGCCGTCAAATCGGGTGACGGTGAGCGATCAGGAACGCTCCAGGTAGGTGAGCACGGCGCGGACCCGGCGGTGCTCCACGGCACTGGCTTCGAGGCCCAGCTTCGAGAAGATGTTGCCGATGTGCTTTTCCACGGCGCCGTGCGAGACGACGAGCGTGTTCGCGATCGCGGTGTTCGACAGGCCCTGCGCCATCAGGCCGAGCACCTCGGTCTCGCGCGCGGTCAGCGCGTCGAGCGGGTTCTTGCGGCCGCGCGCCATCAGCTGCGCGATCACGTCGGGGTCGATCGCGGTACCGCCACCGGCGACCCTGCGCACCGCGTCCAGGAAGTCCGCCACGTCGGCGACCCGCTCCTTCAGCAGGTAGCCGACCCCGCCCGCGCCCGCGGACAACAGCTCCACCGCGTAGCTCTCCTCGACGTACTGCGACAGGACGAGCACCGGCAGCCCCGGTATGGCTTCGCGCGCTCCCAGCGCGGCCCGCAGGCCCTCGTCGGTGAACGTCGGCGGCATCCGCACGTCGACGATCGCCAGGTCGGGGCGGTGTTCCTTGACGGCGCCGAGTAGGTCGTCCCCGTTGTCGACGGCGGCCGCGGTTTCGATGCCCTCGTCCGCGAGCAGCCGGATCACCCCCGCCCGCAGCAGGACGGCGTCCTCCGCGATGACTACCCGCATCCCAGACCCCCGGTGTCTTCGTGAGTGTGCCCCCTATTCACTCACGAAGAGGTCACCACTGGCACGGCAGGTCCGCCCGGATCACCGTCGGCCCGCCCGGCGGGCTCACCACCGTGATCACGCCGTCGATCGTCGCGGCGCGGTCCGCGAGCCCCGCGAGTCCGCCACCAGGGCGGACCTCGGCTCCACCGCGCCCGTTGTCGGTGATTTCGACGACGACCATGTCCTCGGTGCGCCAGACCTTGACGCCGGCCTCGGTGGCGCCGGAGTGCTTCGCGATGTTCGTCAGCGTCTCCCCGACGATGAAGTACGCCGTCGTCTCGACCGCCGCCGGCGGCCTCGGCTCCACGTCGACCTGCACGTCCACGTGGATCGGCGACTTCGCCGCCTGCGCGGAGAGCGCCGCGTCGAGGCCGCGGTCGCCCAGTACCGCCGGGTAGATGCCCCGTGCCAGGTCGCGCAGCTCCGAAACCGCGAGCTTCGCGTCGGTGTGCGCCTCGTCGATCAGCTCCCGCACGGCGTCCGGGTCGTTCGCGAACTTCGACTTCGCCCGCCCCAGGCTCATCGCCACCGCCACCAGGCGCTGCTGCGCGCCGTCGTGCAGATCGCGTTCGATGCGCCTGCGCTCGGCTTCGGCGGCGTCCACGCCACGGGCCCGCGAGGCCTGCAGGTGCTGCGCCTTGACCTCCAGCCGCTTCGTCCGGTTCGGGCCGAGCAGGCTCATCGCGAGCTGCGAATGCGCCCAGCCGAGCCACGGTGCGACCCAGAGCGCCATCGGCACCACCACGATCGAAGCCACGCCGACCGCGAATTCGACGCACGCCAGCGGCAGCGTCGCCACGATGTAGGCGAGGTCGCGCCAGGTGCGCGGATCGGTCAGCTGGAACTGCCAGCGGCGCAGCAGCGAACTTTCGATCCGGATCTCTTCCGGGTCTTCCAGCGGTGTCCCGAGCATCTTCCGCGCCCACCGGCGGTCGGCCGCGCCGAAGCCGCGGACCATGCTCGTGGTGCCGATCAGGATCGGGATCCCGATCCACACCACCACGGTGGCCATGCCGACGGCGATACCGACCACGCACAGCACGAACTGCAGGATCCGCCAGACCAGGCCGGTCACCATGAAGGTGATCGTCCTGATCGAACCCGGCCGCGGCACCACCACCGGCGGCGCGGCCGACTGCTCGCCGGTCATCCCGTCACCGCGTACTGCCGGGTGGCCGAGGTCGGGCCGAGCAGCGACTTCGCGAACCGGACATGCATCCCGGCCAGTCCCTTCGTGAGAGCGATCGACAGTGCGACGCAGACCACGCCCAGCGCCGCCCAGGGCAGCGCGGACAGCGTCGAGTCCACCGTGAGCCACCGTACGTTGTACGCGGGGAAGAAGTAGGCGCCATCCGGCAGGTAGCGGTAGTAGACCGGCAGCCCGACCAGCGCCAGGCTGGTCGCCCAGAACGCCACCACGAGCACGAACTCGAAGACGCCGAGCGGGAACAGCAGGAAGAAGTACGCCAGGTCGCGCCACGTCGTCCCGTCACCGAGCCGCGCCTTCCAGCGCTCACGCACCGCGCCGAAGGGCAGCGGGCGGTAGGGCGCCGGGATCGCCACGTCGAGCATCGCGTAGATGCGCGCCCGCTCGACACGGCCCCAGCCGCGGACCGTCAGCACCATCAGCGCGAGGATCGGCAGGCCGATCCACACGATCGAGGTCGCCAGGCCCGTCGACGTCAACGTCACCACGAACACGAACGAGGCGATCCCCAGCGGGAAGTTCAGCAGCAGGTAGGCCATCGACCCACCCAGCGAGGGGGTGGTGCGGCGGCTGGCCGCGACCGCGGAAGTCGACGTCATGGCTGGGTCCCTTCTCCATCTCCGGTGAGCTGGTATCCAGTTTCGGCTCGCCGGGCTGGTGGAACCATGGTGCGCACGGGTATCCGGCGGGTAGGGACAACCCCACCTCCGGCGCTGGTCAGGGTGGTCGGCCCGGCGAAATAACCGGCTTGCCCGGCGCGTTATGATGTACAGGTTGCAGACAACCACCCAGGGGGTGAACGGTTTCGACTTTGGACGTTGACTCAAGGGAAGCGTGCCGGTGCAGGCGAGAGACCACCGCAAGCGTCATCGCAAACCAATAAGCGCCAAGGCCAATAGCCAGCGCGACTTCGCTCTTGCTGCCTAAGTAGCAGAGCGAGTCTGTCGGCCCGGGTTCGCCTTCGACCCGGTCGCCGGCATCAGCTAGAAGGCTCACCACCGTTCCCGGCCACGGGGCACGGCAGGGAAACTCACAGTGGCTGGGCCCGTCACGTCGGCTTGTTCGTGTGACCGACGGGGTCGAGTAGAGACACAGCGGACTGCGCACGGAGAAGCCTTGATGAGGCGCCAGAGGACCCGGGTTCGATTCCCGGCACCTCCACACTAGGGTAGTGGCTCGAACCGCTGACCCTAAGGGCGTCATCCGCTTGGGTGGCGCCCTTTTTGGTGTGTTGACGTGGGATTTTGTTGGTGGTGTGGGTGTTGGTTACGGCGCGGATGGTGTCGAAGGGTTCTGTTTCGTCGGTGTTGCTGACGGTGGTGGTGTCGTTGTCGTCTTGGTCTATGTAGAGCTTGGTGTAGATGGTGCTGATGATGAGGGCGCGGGTGTTGTCGGTGCCGTGTTCGTAGGCTTGGGCAGGGTGGGTGAGGAGGTCTAGCGCGGTGGTGAAGACCTCGCGGGTGGTTTCTTCGTCTAGTTGGTCGGTGTCGAGTTGGGCGAGTTTGCGTGTGGTGGCGGCTTGCTCGATGCGGACGCGCCGCATGTTGGCTTTGGCTTTGTCTTGGTCGAAGTCTGGATCTCCCATGGTTTGGAAGAGGCGGTCTTCTTCTTGGTCGAGCTGGGCTAGTTTTGTGGTGAGTGTGGCCCGGGTGTCCTCAGTCTTGGGCGTTCGGGTGGTGGCGATTTCGTTCAGGCGTTGAGCGATGGTGGGGCGTAGGTCGTCTGGTATGGCGACGGCGCCTAGGTGGGTGATAACGGCTTTGTCGATGCCGTGGGGGCCGTCTACGCGGAGGTAGGGCAGAGTACAGAGGGTCTTGGCGCGGGCGCGGTTGGTGCAAAAGTAGTAGAGGTAGCCGCCGCCGTTGCCGTTGGCTTGGGTGAGGATGAGGTGGCCGCCGCAGCGGTGGCAGGCGAGTTCGCCTTTGAGGGGGTGGTGGTAGACGCGGCGGCGGCTGTTGTTGGTGTAGCGGGTGGCGCGGACTTCTTGCACTCGGTCGAAGAGTTCTTCGTCGATGAGGGGTTCGTGGAGTCCTTTGTATTCGAGTCCGTCGAAGGTGACGTAGCCGCAGTAGTAGCGGTCGCGTAGTAGCAAGCTGATTTTGTTGAGGGACACGGGTTTCGCGGGACGTTTCGTGGTGGGACGGGTGGTAAGTCCGCGTTCGGTGAGGATGCCGCGAATGTCTTCTTCGGTGTAGCGACCGGTGGCGTAGAGTTCGAAGGCTTCTCGGATGTGGTCGGCGCGGTCGGGGTCGGTAATGATGGTGTTGAACTTGTGGCCGTCTTCGGCGGTGGCGGCGTGGTTGAGGTAGCCGAGTTTGGCGATACCGAGGGTGCCCCCGGTTTTGGCTTTGTAGGCCATTTTGGTGCGGATGTCTTCGCCGCTGGCTTCGGAGTAGAACTGGTTGAGCAGCGACATGACGCCGTGTAGGAGGCGACCGGTGGGTTTGGTTTCGTCTCCAAGTTCCTCGGTAGATGAGATCACCGTGACACCGATCTCGCCCAAGATCAGTTTGATGACGGATTCTTCCGGGACGTTCCGCATTGCTCGACTCATCGTGTAGACGATCACGTATTTCACTTCGGGATGCGCGATCAGCCATTTGATGAGTTCTTGAAATTCGGGCCGGTCTTGGATGGTGAGGCCGGACTGGCCAGGTTCGGTGAAGGATTTCACCAGCTTAATGCCGTGTTTCTCGGCGCACTGGCTGTTGGTCTTGCGTTGGGTGGGGATGCTGTTCCCCTCTGCGCCGCGTCCTTTGAGCTGCTTTTTGCTGGACACGCGCAAATATTCCACCCCGAGCTTGAGCGTATCAGGATCGAGTGGGGCGCGTTTCTTAAGAGGGTTCTTGGACAGTCTTGCGAGTAGGTCGAGTGCGTTAAGAAGTTCGTGGGATTCCATTATTCCTCTTTCGGAGTAGGGTTTGTGGGCTGGTGTTGGGCGTCGGTGAAACGGTCACAGAGCCGCTGGTAGGGGTCGAGGAGTCCGATGGCGGTCACGATGTCGAGGTCGAGCGCATCGACCAGGGCCAACAGGCCATCGGGCGTGGGTAAGCGGAAGTAGCCGTCTTCGATCCGTTTCACGGTCGAGGGCGACAGGTCGGCGCGCGCGGCCAACTGTCGGATTGAGTAGCCGCGTTCGATCCTGACGCGGGTGAGGTAGGCAGCGAACGAGAGTGGTTGATCGGGCATGGTTTTCCTCGCATGAGTCCAGTGTTACCGATGCGTTGCCAACTGGCAACACGCGGGCGCGGTGGGTCGCACTTCGCACGGTATCGGGGGGTTGGTGCCCCGGCGAGGATGGACACGCTAGCGGCTAGATGCCTGGTCGCGGCGCGTTTTGGCCGCTAGCGCGTCTGCTAGGTCTAGCAGAGTGGGCCGCTAGTGGTGTCCGTGGTTGAGGCGGTCGCGGGCGGCGGTCGCGTCGGTGTAGGTGACGCCGCGCCGGTTGGCTTGCTTGCCGGTGGCGTGGTCGGTTCCCCATACCTGGGCGGTGCTCACGCCGTAGGGGCGTAGCGCGGCGGCGAGCTGCGCTGCCTTGGCCGCGCCGGTATCGAGGTTTGCCCAAGCCCGATACTTGTCCGGTCGCAAGTCGCCGAGGCGGTCTACGAGGGTTTCCGACCATACTTTGAGCTCGCTGGGATGGAACACCGCGCACAGATCCGTGAGCAGAGTGGACGACTCCCGACGGCTGTCGGTGTCGGTGGTGGGGTCGTCGTTCGCCGCGTAGCCGGTGAGACCACCGCGCGCTTCGCGGAGCGCGCGGGCACGAATGGCGACAGCATCGGCGGCGGGGCCGTCGAGGTAGCTAGTGCGCAGAATCGCGGGCTCATCGGTCGCACCGACCAGATACCCAATTCCCTTATCCCGGAAGGAGAAAGTGGTAGCGCGTAGGCCGTTGCGGTAGGCGCTGGTACCCAACACCATGTCGTTTTCGGTCTGCCCCATCACTTTCAGGCACAACCGCAGCACCGCATTGGCGCTAATGGTCGTGGGGAGGCTTTTCGCGTCGGGTCGCTGAGTGGCCAGCACGGTAATGATTCCTACGGCCGGTCCACGGCGTACGAGGTCTTCGCAGAGGGCTTCCAGCTCTTTACCTTGCTCGGGATGCTCGAAAAGCTTTTGGCATTCGTCGATACCGAGCACGATCGGATGCAGTCCGAGGTCTTTGGTGTTGGCCAAGTGTGGCGTGATCTTGTTTTCCGGGCACAAATCTTTGGGTAGCGTACGGATGGTTTTCGCGCGGCGGCGAATCTCGGTGGCCAGCTCCCGCAGCGCGGCGAGAATGTAGAGAAGGTCGTCCTCATCATCCCCAGCGCGGTACCGGTGGGCAACCCGCTCCAAGGCTGCGAGATCGCCAGTGCCTTTGAGATCGAAGACATAGAGTTCGGCGCGGGCATCTAGCGCGGCGATCAACAACAGTAGGCGGAGGCTAAAGGTTTTCCCCATGCGAGGTAGGGCACCGATCACGACGGAGGTAAACATCAACGTTGCGGTGATCCACCGCCCGCGCGGGTCGGTGCCGATGGGCATCGCGGCGAACAGATCGCCGGTACCGGTTTTCGCCAAAGGCCACGCGGGTGGCCTGGTGGCGCTCATATCTTGATCAGCCACCCAAAGAATGAGCCTTCCGGGATGGATATCGGGAGCGGTTTCCGGCCACACACACCCCAACGGGCGCGAGAGCGCGGCGGCCAGCTTGGTACGGCGCTCCATAACCTCGGCGGCGGTCACCCCCGGCGGAAGATCAATATCCGCCCGCCATCCGGGGCCGTCGCGGGTGATGGGGGAGGGAAACCCAATCGCGGAACCGTCTTTGATACCGCCCAAGCTGATCGACGCCAGCGCGGTCGCCACGGTGTCACTGGTGAGCTTGACATAGCGGGCGGCCACGACGGCGCGACCGACCAGCGGTTGATCTTTCGGGGTGCCGTAGATGCCCAAGCAGACCAGCACCGCGACCACCGCGAGCCCCTGCAACCAAGGCTGCTCGATGCCCGCTACGGCGAACGCGGTGAGCACGGTGGACACTGACCACACGGTAAGCAGCATCAGCCGTACCCGGACGCGCTTATCGCGCTGCTTGGCTAGCTTCATGTACCGCTCGGTGTCTTCGCCGCGTACGCTCGCGGCCCGCAGCGGGTGCGCTTCCCAATCAGCGGCCCACCGCGTCACCGACCGGACCGCCCGCCGCAGCCCAGCCGGAACACGCCACAGGATGCGCGCCGCGTACAGCGGAGAACGCACCATGTGAAAAAGCATCGTGTGGGCGCAAAAACCGGACACAGTAAGAAAAAACGAACGTAACGCGGACCAGGACCGCAGCCACGACGGCACGATAGGCAACCGCCGCCGCTTCCGCACACTGTCCACAAACGACACAGCGGGCTCCGCGGTTGCGTCCACGGGTACGGGCGGCTCCTCATGTTGGGGGGCGTCATTCATCACAACAACCTTTCACAGTAAGAAAAATCAAGGGGTTTTGAAGCGGCGGCTCGGGCCAGCCGAGAGAGAGGGAGAGAAGGCAGCGGCGGGGGGCGGCTACCGTATGCGGCGCGTGCGGTTGTCGTTGTCGCGGGCTTTCGCGGCGAGATGCTGAGCGAGCATCCACGCGATCTCCGCAAGCCGGTACACGTCAAAGTCTGGGCGCGGTGGCCCGTACACGCGGATACGGCGCGGCTTCCGCGCCATCACCAACCACCCTCGCCCAGTTCCAGAGCGAGCTTGCGCGCCTCATACCGGGCGGTGCTGGCCGACTCCCGAACCTGGGCAACGTGACACGGGTCCGACACCGACCCGATCAAGTCGAACACTTCCGCCTTCAACAGAAAGTAGTTAGCGCGCTGCCTCGCACTCGCCCCCACCGGGGGGACCTCGGTCAACAATTCTCGTATCGCGGCACATACCTCAGCGCGTAGAGTCGATGCCATGACAGGACTTCCTTCCACTATGGGACAAACCGGAGTTGGTTGTCTGTCTCTAGTGGACCGTGCGACGACTTGACGCGGCTAGGGCCGATCAGTGGGGCGCTTCGTGGTGTTCGCGCAAAGATCTACAGTGCTGTAGTTCCATACTATGCTCCCTGTTTGTCACCTGTTTGGGCGTGCGGACAGGGTACGCTGCAAGTGGTGGGTTATGCGGTGTTTTTCCTTATATAACGGGAAAAACAGGTGTCGAGGAGGCTTTGGGCTTTGTGGGCGTAGAGGTCGAGCGCGTCCAGGTGTGCGTGGAGTTCGCGGAGCGGGCGGGCAAGGTCGTCGTTTTCGGGGTGGGCGGATACGACGAACGTTCCGCGCCCGGACGCGGAAGCGACGTAGCCTTCCACCTGGAGTACAGAAACGGCTTTTTGCGCGGTGGCAAGTGAACAATGATACCGCTTCGCGAGACTGGCATACGATGGGAGCGCCGCGCCCACAGTCAGCAAGCCCTGAGTAATCATGGCACGGAGATCCAATGCGATACGCGCATAGAGCGGAACTCCTCCAAAAAGCTGCTCTAGCCTAGGGTCACTATCCACCGCGCCCGCCGGGACTATCCCTACGGTGGTTTAGCTCGCGCTCTAGCCGCTCAGCAAGAGCATCCATTGTGGACAGTTTAAATTGGACTTCGTCGATACGGTCTCGTGCTCGACGGACCAACAACAACAGCTCTTCTACGGAGGGCAGAGAATTCATGGCAGGACCGCCTTCGCTCAACACGGATAGGGGCGTCGGATCGCGGGACCGGAAGCGCCGCTTATAGATATGAGACTTGCTCGCGTTGGCGTGGGCTCCCGCAGCGGTGTTCTTTCCACCCTGTGGGTTAACGCGGCGTGCTCGGATGGCTACGCAACGGGGTTATCGCCGGGAGGCCATGATCGGCTGGCGGACCCGAGCTAAGGGGCCGCAAGGTTGTTGCGTGCGTGTCATGGTGCCGGGTCGCCTCCTTCCGCCGTCGTTGTCGCGCTCTGTCATCAATGGTGCACGAAAACCGCCAGAATAGGGGGAAACCGCCCAGACTGCTTAGCGGTGATGATGGCAAGCTGAAAATCTGCACGTTACTTGTACTCACCGCAGCGAGAGAGCGCCCGTGAACGCCTGTCACCAGGCATGTTTATGCCCTGAACGAGCGACCTACCGGGCGCGTGGGGTAACTAGGCGCGGTAGGTGGTGACGGCGTGCGCCAGCTCGGCGGCGTCCGCGTGGCGGGGGTGGCGCAGTGCTTCGAGACGCACCTCGTTGAGGTAGTTGCCAAGGCGTTGGGAGCGGATGGAGGCGGCCAGGTCCAACGCGACGCGGGCGGCGGTCACGGCCTCGTCTGGATTGCCCGCGCGGAAGTGCACCGCCGCGAGCTGTGCGGTTGAGATCGCACGTCGTTTCACTCGCAACGGGTCGGTGGTCGCGGTGTAGGTGGTGAGGGTGTCCACCGCGCGTACGGCGTGGGTGCGGTCGTGGCGAGCGGCGATGGACAGTACCCGGCCGGTTTCGCTGGCCAACGCGGCGGCGTCGAATCCGCGGGGCTCGGGTAGCACCCCGCCGGCGGATTCGAGCGCAGCATTTGCGCTGTTCAGAGCGCCCAACGCGGCGAGTAGGTGGCCTTGCTCGGCGTGCGCGCGGGCGGCGGTGGACGCCACCAGGGCGTGAGCTTGCCCGATGTCGGTGCGGGCGGCGGCCACCTGGGCGAGCTGCGCGACTTTGACCGCCTCGCAGGGTTGGTCTTGCCGCAGATACACCCGCGCTACTTGCTCCAAGGCCAGCGTGGTGCGCAGCGGGTCGTTGATCTCGCTGGCGGCGGCCATGGATTGCCCCAGATACCGCAGCGCCGCCCCCGAGAGCCCTACGTCGTGGGAGGCCCAGCCCGCCAAGCTGAGCAAGTCCGCGAGTGCCGCGTAGAGTTGCTGGCCGATCTGATCGGTGTGGGTGGCCTGCAACAGTTGTCGCGCCCAGCCCAACTGGGCAATCACCGCGTCACGGACCACGCCGCCGCCGCGCTGCTTCTCCTGCACCCACAACGCTCTGGTCAAGGCGCGCAGCGACTCCACCTCCGAAGCGCCCACCCGCGCCGGGGTGGGGGTGGCGTGCGCGGGGGTCGCCAGTAACGCCAAGTCGCCGACGCTGAGCGCGGCACCTACGGCGGCCTTGGCGGCCACACCCAAAAATTCGCGGCGGTCCGGCATGGTGTCTACCTCCCGCGCGGCCACGGGGCCAGCGGTCAAGGCCGCGCTTACCTCAGTGTCCGGGGAATAGGCCAAGCCCATCAACCCACGCGGGCACCCCAACCCATCCGCGATACGCGCCAGGACGTCGTAGGCCATCACCTGACGGCCCTTGGCGATGTCAGAGACCTCGGATTGACTCTGCCCTGTGAGAGCGGCAATCCGGCGCTGAGAAATCCCGTGCCGCCGCAGCAGCACGAACACGGCCCGAATGTCGCGTTGCCGCAGCGCATCCCTCATCACCGGCGCATCCCATACCGCCGCCTCGATCACCCGATCCCCGGACCCTGCCGTATTCACGCGGGTACCCCCTCATGCGGCTTATAAGCACCAAAACCAGTGCACCCACCGTAGCCGCACACCGACGCAGCGCATAGCACAGCGCCGCACACTGATCGGTCGAGCCGATCGGCCCGACCGATCAATCCCGACGCGGACGCCGCGCCGCACCGTCTGCCTCGTCCGGCTCTGGTGGCGCGGGCAGACCTTCGACGAGCTTGCCGGGGTCGATCTCCAGGCCGCTGGCGATCCGCAGCAGATTACGCAGGCTGGGATTTCGTAGGCCGCGTTCGACCTGGCCCAGGTACGACCAATGCACACCCGACCGGGCGTCTAAATTTTCCTGCGAAATCCCCAGCTCCGCCCTCCTCGCCTTGATCCGCTGCCCCAGGATGCGCGCCGCCTCGAAAATTGGATCTGCCACAGCTTGAAGCTGATCGGCTCAGGTGATCACAGACCAGAGACACCTAGCTCGCAGCTTGACGGCCTACAGCTCATAAGCTGTACTGTGCGTCCCACCGCACCCGGTAGGGGCGGGGGACGCGAAAGGAGACGAACTGTGATGCCCGGTGGCGAAGGTGGCGGCACGCAAGGCAACACCCACACCAGCACGGACCCGGATCGCAAATAAGCACGGTTACGACAAGAAGGCCCCCCAGCGCTAGTATCGCCGGGGGGCCTTCTCTTATGACCCTACCCCTATCGGTAGGGGAAACGGCGTTATTGTTTCTCTTTGTGAGCGCGCGCAAAAAGAACATAGATAGAGCGTCGTTGCTGTTTTACCTGCATCGCGCACGACTGATCATTATTGGCCTAGTGCTCATCGGTCTCGGCGTGGGGCTGCTCTACCTCGACGCGGGCAGAGTGCTCGACGCGATAGCAGACAACCTTATCGGTATAGGCGGAGTGAGCCTGCTGGGAGATTTCGCGGCACGCACCATCGCGAACGTTCGCATGATTGAACTCTTCAAAAACGCACTCGGCTCGGTCTTCTACGGTCCTTTTCGGACACTGGTCGAACGGATGACCCGTGCACCGTTTTACCGTTACGACACACGAATAAACGTAACCCTCTCCGCGGCCAACCAAGGCACGGATGGTAAACTTTTTGCGTTAGTACGATGTTCCCATCGTACTAACGAGCCCCTAGGGGCTCGTTCTTTTCTCTGCTCTCCCCAGCGATACAACCAGGACCACTACCGGCAGCACGGCATCACCGATTATTGGATCGTCAACCCCGCGCACGGGCTCGCCGCGCATGATCCCGAAACCTATGCTTTGGTGGACTATCGCGTTAACGGAATCTCGTACGAGATTACGCGCACCGTCGACGGGGATGAGCAAACCTACACGGTCATACCGCAGGGTGCTTCGATCCCCGCAGGGGACACATTCGTTGAAACCTACACCTACCGCGTGCTGATACCCCAGCAGGCACATTGGGTTAGCTTCACCGTCGATGTCCCTACCTGTGGCTACACCATCGAAGTGTCCCACTTCGATACCAACATCAACCGGCTTAGCCTCTCACCATTTTTCGCCAGTGAAACCGAACCGCGTGCCACTACCAGCACCGCGGCGCACCCCGGACCCGCATCCGTCGCGGTAGACGGCTGGATAATGCCCACCTCTGGCACCGTTATCACCTGGACGCTCAACTAACGCACAAATGCCTTATATAAGACGAAAAGCGGGCGACCCTCCGACGGTCTCCCGCTCTTATGCTTTTAGAGAAAGGTTTGTACGTGCGGAGGTTAGAGTGCACCTCGTTGGATAGTGTCAATAAAGGCATGCCATGCCCCAGGCGTCAACGATAGTGTTCCCCCTGCGCGGTCTTTCGTGTCACGGACAAAAAATTTCTCACCGGTGGCTGCTACTTCCACGCAGTCTTGTTCCGGTGCGCTTCTGCTCGATTTTCGCCATTGCGGTGAGTCGTCACGGGTATTCATGATTTATCCTTTCTGTGGTATTTACGAAGTGCCTTTTCGAGGACATGTAAGGTTTTTTCTGGCGATAGTGCGATATCGCTGATGTTAAGAAACCGGGCAGAAAGAAACTCAAGGTCGCGTTCATTGGTGGCGACCTGTCCGCCTAGTGCGGTTTCGCAAAAGGCAACAGGTGGATCTAGTTCATTGTGGCCAAAGAACATTATGGAGAATGCGCCCACGGCTGCCGGATGTGTACTTTGTGCCTTAGGGAGTACTTGTAGAGTGATCGTGTTGTGTTGGACGA
Organism: Amycolatopsis minnesotensis; assembly: GCF_039529815.1. Classification (NCBI taxonomy): domain Bacteria; kingdom Bacillati; phylum Actinomycetota; class Actinomycetes; order Pseudonocardiales; family Pseudonocardiaceae; genus Amycolatopsis; species Amycolatopsis minnesotensis. Next base: position 26,984 of record NZ_BAAANN010000042.1, read on the forward strand.
GTGTCGCTAGCTTTTCGAGTTGTTTAGCGAACACGCTTGCCCCGCCAATCTCGTGCTCTAATACAGATTCTGCGATAACGGCATGAATCTCGATGCTTCGTTGGTTGAATACCTGTTGTTGGCGTCGGATTCGCGCCTTAACTCGGAGCTCAACCTCTGATCGCGGCAGTGAGTCCAGATGCAAGGCTCGAATATAGGCTTCGTCTTGCAATAGGACCGGTATGAACATTTGTTGATATGTCTTAACTTCTGATGCTTCCTGTTCGAGTGCGACGAACGCGCGCACGGACTCGCTGAGGTTGTAGCGAGCCCATGAGCTTGTAGGATTTGCACTTTCTCGTATAAGTCTCTTTAACTTTGCGTCTTCCATGGGCGATAGCTCAAGCTCGTTCGCGATGGCTTCGATATCCTCGACGCTTGGTCGTGTACGGCCCCGCTCCCAAGCGTTAATCGTCGATTGACTCTTTCCTAGAACCTCGCTTAGCGTTGTCTGAGTATGACCAGCAGCCGCCCTAAATTTCTTCAGTTCTGCGCCGAAACGTCGTAGCGGTCCCGAACTAACCACGTGGTCTCCATTCCTTTTGCTGACCGCATCGAGTGAAACTTTACCGCAGCAGATGCACCGGAAAACTTTCACCAAATCGGTCCATTGATATGGCTGATATCAGCTCTAATATTGACCTTATTCCCTGGAAGTTGAAGTGCTCGGGCCACCGACAAGGAAAGATTCGGGGTTTCGTATGAATGAAAGTTATACCGGTCCGCCCTGGTTTTGGATCGATGACAGAGCCGAAATTACCTACCGCCTCGACCCTCGCGGTACGGGCGCGATAGAGCTATACGTAGACGGCAACCGAGACCAATTCCGCATACGGATGGGTCGTGACGCGGCTACCCTCTTCCAGCTCACCATGGCGGAGGCAATTATTAGATTTCGATCCTCTGGAATTCCGTTTCGAGTTACACGACCGAGTAGCGAGTAGCCCGGTGGCAGCTTTCGAGAAGAAATACCCACACACGCTTAAGGAAGCCAAAGTCATGCTTGACCAGCGGCGACCGGGTCGAAATGCGGATCTCGCCAGGATGCTGGAGTACTGCCAACTCAGCGTCACTACGTATCGACGTGTCGCGCGACTCGCGCAAGAAGAAAAACGTAAAGCGCTGACCCACGCCCAAAAAGCCAAGGAGGAAGGCGAAGTCATAGAAGCCTTACTACGCGGCGCTCAAGAATTGGACGGTCCTTAAGTCAGCGAGTAGTCACTGCCTCCGTTGGATCGAAAGTCGTCCTAAGTCTAAGGAAATAAAAAGAATGGGTAAAGGGCCGAAAGTGTTCTCTTCGTACTGGCTGGACCGGGGAACCAAAGTTCTGTATCGGATCGACAAGCAAGACGGTGAAGTTGTTGGCATCGATTTTTACCTGGAAGGCCAAAAGGACAGAATTCACTTGCATATGGCAGACGAAACCGCCATGCGGTGCCAGCTCACTCTGGCTGAAGCAATTCTAAATTTTCGCGTGTCGGCGAGGATATCTGAACGCATCGCACAGAAAGACGATATCCAACCGGAGTAGAGCCGCTTTAGCTGTTTTTCAGCTATGTAAGGAAAGTGGGAAGCTTGTGAGCGGTGTGCATGGTGACCTGGCGTTTACGTTCGATGATTTCGCACCCGAGGTAAGTGTAACACCGGAGGTCCTTGAATTGAGGTTCCCTGGCCGCGCGATAGGCGATATGGGCACATATTGGAATTTGCCTTGGGACGTCTTAGACGAAGCGCTAGAGGTCCTCGCCCGCGCGCGCCGCCACCGACCCGACGAAGACGACTAGCCACGGTAATCGCCGGTGATCAGTGGCGCTGATACGTCAAGCCGTACCCGGTCCACGGACTCCCCACCAGAGTGCCTATCTGGTTCGAAGGTGGGGCCTCTGCTAGCGGCACGGCGGCCTGCGTACCTCCCGCCTGCCGTGCCGCTAGCTTCCACCCCCCGTTCCTGGAAGGCGGCGAGCGCCCATGCGGTGGGACCGACTCGCCCTCTATGCCGTGGTAGTACTCAGTCCGCCCCTAGCTTATGGCCTGTTCCTGCTGGTCTACGACTACCGTGTCCGACGTCGCCACCGCCGCACCGTTGCGGCCCGCCGAATCACTGTCGCTGATCTCCTTGATCGTCTGAACAGCGAGGACGGCGAGGAATCCGCGGTGACCCCACACCGTCCGCGAGACGAGCACGAGTTGCCACCCACGTGCCCTGGTGAGAGCGCTTCGCCGGAGTTGCCGCGCGGGTGGCGCTGGCCCAGCCTTGACCCTGATGACGTGGGGCGGGGTGATCGGTGGAACTGATCGGCTAGGCCGAACGGCGTGCCTAAACCCGCCTCGTGGCGTAGTTGGTCGGCTACGCTTGCCGGTCGCAAGCTCTATCGCACTGTGCCGCACTGGAGGACGTATGAGCACCGCCGAGCAACTTTACCAGCAACTTACGCAGGCTCAGGGCATGATCGAGGCGCTTCAAGGGCTCGGCGGCCCCAAAGACCAGCTAGAGCAAATCCAAACCGTGTTGGCCACCGCCGGGACCGGTGGCCAGTATCAAGGGGGAGCTGGGCGCGGCCCTCGCAGCGATAGAGCAAGCAGCCGGGGCGCTGCAACAGCTCTCCCAGCGGGTCAGCGAACACGCCGCACAAACCCAAGCTTTGATCAACGGTTGAAGAGTCGACTTCACGCCCGTGCCTACCGCCGCGCTCCCCACCAGCAACCCACACTACGAACAGGCGAGAACAGCGACGCCGCTACCGCAAGACGTGTCTGAGGGCACCGTGGAAGCCGCGAGGACATCGCTGCCGGTAGGTAAAAAAGGCGAGACGACAAGCGGATGGATCATGGACGAAGGCAACAAAGGCCAACCCGTACGCAGTGGCATAGGCAAGGAGGGAACCCCGGAACGGCAAGCCTACCAACAATCACTCGACCACCTACAAAGCTTGGGACCTCGATACGAAAAGTTCCTCCCGCTAGCGCACCACGCAGAGGTTAAAGTCGCTGTTAACGCTTTACTGTCAGGTCAGCCTGATCACCAAGTTATGGTGATCGATCGGCCGGTATGCGGTCGATTTCCGCCGAGGTTGAATAACCGCCGTTACTGTGATGAGTTGCTACAAGAATTGTATCGTGACACGCCAAAGACTTTGACCGTTGTCGAACGGGACGGCCAACGAGTTACCTACCCTAAGAAGGATGCGCGTTGATATGAGTATTACTGCGGAGTGGGAAGAATTTGATAACGATCTCAAGGTGACTTGTCATGAGATGGAGATCAAAGACGAGAACGATATTCCTCAACTTGTTGCCGCGACTACCCAGGAAACCGACGGCGAGGAAGTTCTTCTTGTTGCTGGCCCGGAGGATAGTCAGCGGCGGTTTACCTTCCAGTACAATAAAGATCGCACCCTCGTTTACGTGCACTACATCCAAATCGGCCTTGGGACTTACTTTGTGGCCGAGGGAGACCCCGAATCTCCCGAGCTATTCACCTCAAGCGGCGGTAGCTTCTACCCTGGAAGCGGTCTCACGCCCCAGAAATTCGAGACTGTTCTCCGCGAATTCGTGCGCACCAAGGAAAAACCCACCACAATCTCATGGAAAGCACTCTAAGACCCCAGTGTCCGGCGACCAAAAAAAGGGGCGGGGTTCACTGTTGGTGAGCCCCGCCCCGTGACGTCGGTGTTCTCTAGCGAGTCTTCCTAACCCCGCGCTGATGTGCCAGGCGTTTCACGCTTTTTGTGCTGAGTCCAAATTGGTCGGCTATTTGGCTTGCCGTGGCACCGTGTTGGTAGAGCGTGACCATGTGGTCTAGTTCCTCGCGGGTGAACCGGTCCCGGAGGCGCTGGGATCGGGTGGTACTTGATTGCCGTATCGATGGCTGTGACAGTACGCTCTGAGATGTCACGTTGGCGACGTGTTTTAGCTGCTCAAGTAGCCCAGGCTGATGGTTCAAGTAAGACCCCCGCAGGTCCACAAGATGGGGGCGTGTGCTCGCGGAGAGCGCTCGCCCCCGTTCTTGTGTCGGCATCTTTTGTGGGGGCGCGGCCCCCACACCCCGCCTGGGGGCTGCCCCCGGACCCCCATCTCGCGTGCTCGTCGCCGTGGTTGGTGGTCGCGTTGGGGTTGGACCAGCGTTGGGGTGGGGCCGTTGCTTCGCTCGGCGGGGTGGGCAGGGAAAACAGTGCGTTGTGGTCAGGCTGGGTTTGGAAGCGTGGAAGGTCATCCGGCTTTCTGGGGCCGGATTTGCTCCGGGGTGGACGCCCTGAAGGGGCCCTTGGGGGAATCTGCGGACTCAGCGCTGGGGTGGGTAGCCGCCCTGCTGCGGGTAGCCCTGTTGTGGATAGCCCTGTTGTGGATAGCCCTGTTGTGGATAGCCCTGTTGTGGATAGCCCTGTGGATAGGGCTGTTGCGGGTAGCCCTGCGGCGGGAACCGGGGTTGTTTCGGGGCGGGTGCGCGCAGGGCGCCGGAACTCTGCAGGGGGATGGCCACGTAAAGGATCGCGGCGGCGCCCGCCAGGCCCATGAGGGTGATGCACGGGCCGGTCAGGCCGAGGCGGAAGTAGCGCGTGTCGGTCAGTTCGCCCAGTGCGACCATCAGCAGGTACAGCAGGATGTGCGCGGAGCCCGCGATGGCGGCCAGTTTCAGAGCCGGGGTTTCGCGTTTGAGCAGGCGGATGCCCGCGAGTACCAGCAGTACGGCGGCGGGCAGGACGAACAGCGCGCCGAGCGCGGCGTCGGTGACGATCTTGACGGCCGCCGAGATCGCGAGGCCCGCGGCGCACGCGAACGCCGCGAACGGGGCGACCGAGACCAGGTTCGACGGGCCGGCGGCGGGGCCCTGCTGCTGGGGCGGCCACCCGGGGCCGTTCCACTGTGGCTGAGTCATCGGCGCGGAGCGTACCGCTCATGAACGACCTGAGTGGTGCGGTTCGGGCGAACCGCTGCCCGATCGGGCGGTCCGAGCGGCCCGGATGGACGTCTCGGTGGCCGTACCGGATCGGGCGATGAGCGGACAGGGTGGGCACCGGCGGCCCGCACGCAGGTACCGCGTCCACTGTGGAGGAACTCCGATGGCCCTTTCACCCGACCAGCAGTCGGCGGTGTTCGCCGGCGTCAACGACATCCGCGAGGACCTGTCCGTGCCGTTCCGCGAGCGCGGGAAGTCCGGTGGGCGCGTGCTGCGCGATCTCATCCCGCTCAGCGAGCCGATCCAGTCGAAGGTGGTGCCGGAGAACAGTTTCTCGGCCGCCGAACTGCTGCAGTGGATCGACCTGAACGCCAGCCAGACCAACACGGCCATAGGCCAGCTCATCGAGCAGGTGAAGAAGCTCGCCGAAGAGGTCGCGAAGCTGAAGGAGCCCAAGTGACTCCAGGCCCCGATGCCGCCGGATGCAGCATCGGGGCCTGACCGTCAGCTCTCGGCGCGCCGGGCGGCGACGTGCGGGTCCGTCCGCGCGTCGTAGCGCCACAACGACGGCAGCGTCGCGGCGAGCGTGCCCGCCACGGCAACGCACAGCACACCGCCGGTCCAGATCGACACGCGCACGCCGAACCCGGCGCCGACCGAGCCCGCCCTGATGTCACCGAGCTGCGGGCCGGACGCGCCGATCAGCAGCTCGATCCCGGCGAGCCTGCCGCGGAGGCGGTCCGGCACCGACTGGTTCCACAGCGTGCCGCGGAACAGATCGCCGACGAAGTGGCCCATGCCGCCGATCACCAGCAACAGCAGCACGAGCCACAGCCGGTGCGCGAACCCGACGCCGATCATGCAGGCGCCGAGCACGACCGAGCCCAGCAGCACGAGCCTGCCGTGGTGGTGCACGCGTGAGGCCCAGCCGCTGGTGACCGACGCGATCAGCCCGCCGACCCCGGTCGCCGAGTAGAGCAGCCCGAGCGCCCAGCGCGCGTGCAGCTCGTCGGCGAGGAACGGGTAGAGCGCGATCGGCAGCGCCAGCAGCGTGGCCGCCAGGTCGGTGCAGTAGCTGCCGAGCAGCTCGCGCCTGCGCAACGCGTACCGGATGCCTTCACCGATCCCGCGCAGCGACGGCTTGTCGACGTCACCCGCGGGTGGCAGCGGCGGTATCCCGGCCAGGAACAGCGCCGAAATCGCGAAGCTCGCCACGTCGATGACGTAGGACACCGGGATGCCCGCGCCCGCCACGACGAATCCCGCCGCGGCGGGCCCGATGAGGACGGCCGCCGTCATGCGCATCGACGAGAGCGCGATCGCCGCGGTCAGCTGGTCGGGGTGCACCAGCCTCGGCAGCATCGCCTCCATCGACGGCTGTTGCAGCCCCTGCAACGCGGCGACGCAGGCGGCGACCGCGTAGAGCGGCCACAGCATCGGCCGGTCGAGCATCGAGTTGCCCAGCAGCAGGAGCGACAGCGCGCCGAGCGCGAGTTCGGTGCCCAGCGCCATCTTCCGCCGGTCGACGGCGTCCGCGAGGGCACCGCCGTAGAGCGCGAACACGACGGTCGGCACCAGCTCGGCGATCCCGATCGCGCCGACCGCGAACGGTGAGCCGGTGAGTTCCTTGATCTGCAAGGGCAGCGCGACGAGCGCGAAGACGGAGCCGAGCCCGCTGATCCCGCCGGACCACCAGAGGCGGCGGAAGCCGGGGGACTCCCGCCACGGGGTCAGATCGGGGAGTAGTCGTTTCCTGGCGTCATCGGCGACGCCGGGTGAAGAGTCCATGTGCGGTCCTGAGGTTCGCAAGGGGATGGGTCGCGTGGGTGATGGCGACGCACCTCATGTCGAACCTCCGGACTCGGGACAGCGATATGACTACGGACAGTGGCATCGTAGCCCCGCGCGCAACCCGATTTCCCGCCCGGGGTTCGTGACGGCGGGTGAGGTGTCATGCTGATGGTGCCGCGCGGAGATTCAGCGTCGTCCGCCGGCGGTCCACCCTCGTGCCCGCGCACCCGGGGCTCGCGATGTGGATCCCCATCGAGGCCTCGTCGAAGCTCGCGACGAGCGGCACGGGGCCGGAAGCAGGTGCCAGATGACCTGGGCAAGGCACGGCGATCCCCAAGAACTCGAGTTCACCGGACGGATGGCGGGCATCAAAGCCGAGGAGACGGCAAGGCTCGACCAGCAGCACGACAGAGCCATGATCACCGTCGCCGGGCACGCCGCCGACGCCACCGACTGCGCCGAACTGCTCGCCATGCTGGGCCTGACCGGCGCCCGCGGGTCCCGCGACGCGGAAATCGGCTCCTGAGGCCGAACGCGCCCTGTTCCTTTCCGGTGACGTGTGGTTGACTGGTGCCCGGTCGGAAGTTTTTGTGTTCGTGACGACACGCTCGCAAACGCTCTGTGCGCAATACACACTGTGCGCGTGTCTTTCCTCCGGTTTACTGACGGACAAAGCCCCGTAGTGCGGCCGACCTGGCATCGCGGTAGCGCTGTCGATTTCGGAAGAAAGCTGTTGAGGAGACAACACCATGGCAAACGGCACCGTTAAGTGGTTCAACGCCGAAAAGGGCTTCGGCTTCATCGCGCCCGAGGACGGCAGCGACGACGTTTTCGTGCACTACTCGGAGATTCAGGGCTCGGGCTTCAAGAGCCTCGAAGAGAACCAGCGCGTGCAGTACGAGGTCACCCAGGGTCAGAAGGGGCCGCAGGCCTCCGGTGTCAGCGTAGTCTGATCAGGTTTTGACGGGCCCGGTCACGCAGCGTCGTGACCGGGCCTCGTCGCACCACCCGCACCACACACCATCCGAACATGGCTGAGCGTTCGACCACCACGGCTTCCGAGTACCAGTGTCTACAAAGGAGTGTCCTTGTCGGACGCGGCAAGCGTCACCGTACGCGGTGACTACACCCAGCTGATGAAGTTGATGCGCCAGTCGGGTCTCCTCGAACGGCGCTACGGGTACTACTTCGCCAAGATGACCTTGACCCTGCTGGCTTTCGCGGCGGGCTGGGTGGCGCTCTTCCTCGTCGGTGACTCGTGGTGGCAGCTCCTCGTCGCCGGCTTCCTCGGGTTCATGTTCACCCAGGTCGCGATGATCGGGCACGACGCAGGCCACCGCCAGATCTTCACCTCGCGCAAGCCGAGTTCGGTGATCGGGCTCGTGCTCGGAAACCTGTTCGTCGGGCTGAGCTGGGGCTGGTGGATCGACAAGCACACCAGGCACCACGCGCACCCCAACCAGGAGGAGCTCGACCCCGACATCAGCGTCGAGGTGCTCGTGTTCAGCGAGGAGCAGGCGCACAAGATGCGCCGAAGCTGGATCAGTCAGTTCATCACGCGCTACCAGGCGATCCTGTTCTTCCCGCTGCTCCTGCTCGAGGGCCTGAACCTGCACGTGTCGAGCGTGGAGGCACTGGTGAAGGGCAAGGTCACCAGGGCGAAATGGCTGGAAGTGGTCCTGCTCTCGATCCACCTCGTCACCGTCGTCGGCACCGCGTTCCTGCTGTTGTCGCCGGGTAAGGCGATCGCGTTCCTCGCCGTGCAGCAGGCCGTTTTCGGTTTCTACATGGGGTGTTCATTCGCGCCCAACCACAAGGGCATGCCGATTTTCGCGCGCGAGGAGAAAATCGACTTCCTGCGGCGCCAGGTACTTACCTCGCGCAACATTCGTGGCGGCGTGTTCGCCGACTTCCTGCTCGGTGGGCTGAACTACCAGATCGAGCACCACCTCTTTCCCAGCATGCCGCGGTGCAACCTGAAGCACGCGCAGCACGTCGTTCGCGATTTCTGCCGCGAGCACAGCATTTCGTACTACGAAACAAGTGCGGCCCGCTCGTATTATGAAGTGCTCCAACACCTCCACGAATCGAGCAGGCCGCTCCGGGTGGGTCAGCCCGGCTGACCGCCGATCCGCAGCGTCAGCTCGGCGGCCGCGGCGCGGGCCTGTTCGGCCAGATCCGGCCAGGTCTGCCCGCACACCTCCGGCTCGGTCGGGCAGTGGTGGCGAACCGTCACGCTGATCGCCGCCATCGGCCGCCCGCCGTGGTCGAAGACCGGGTGCGCGACCGAGGCGAACCCCGGCGTGACGTGCCCGTCTTCGACGGCCCAGCCCAGCCTTCGCTCGGCGTTGAGCGTGTACCGGAGCGCGGCGAGCCCCCGCGGCCCCCGTTCGGTGCGGGTGACGAAGGCGGCCGCCGACGGGAACAGCGCGCGGACGTGGGCGGCGGGCAGGTGCGCCAGCATGGCCCGCCCCGACGCGGTGAGATGCGCGGGCAGCCGCACCCCGACGTCGGTGACCAGCGTTTCCGGTCGTGCCGGGCGTTCCTTGATCAGGTAGAGCGACTCGTTGCCGTGCAGCACGCCGAGGTGCGCGGTGTGCCCGGCCCGGTCGACGAGCTTGCGCAGCAACGGCCCGGCGAGGCGTTCCAGCGGGTCGTGGCGCAGGTACGCGGAGCCCAGTTCGAACGCGGCAATGCCGAGGCCGTACCGGCGTTCGGCGGGCAGGTGGACGACGAAACCGGCCGCCTCCAGCTCGCCGAGCAGGTGGTAGGTCGTCGACCGGGGCAGCCCCAGTTCGCGCGCGATCGCGGCGGCGGTCACCGGCCCCGCGCGCCCGGCCAGCGCGCGCAGGATCGCCAATCCCCGTTTCAGCGCGGGCACGTCGGTGCTGGCACCCATCTCGCCTCCTCGCGTCTGGTATCCCAGACATAACCACTCGATCGTCGATGATGCCCGGCCGCGCCCCGATGTCCAATGGGGCCATGCCGGAAACAGTCCTCCTTGGCCACGGGCCACTCGCCCGTGCGCAGGTCGTCGCTGTCGCCAGGGGCGGCGCCACCGTCGCGATCTCCGAGACCGCCGAGAAGAACCTCGGCGCGACCCGTCAGCACATCGAAGCGCTGGCCGAGGCCACCGAGCCCACCTACGGCGTTTCGACCGGGTTCGGCGCGCTCGCCACCCGGCACATCCCCACCGAGAGCCGGACCGCGCTGCAGCGTTCGCTCATCCGGTCGCACGCCGCCGGTGCCGGGCCCGCCGTCGAGCCCGAGGTCGTGCGCGCGCTGATGCTGCTGCGCCTGCGCACGCTGACCACCGGGTACACCGGGGTCCGCCCCGGTACCGCGGCCGCCCTCGCCGCGATGATCAACGCCGGGATCGTGCCGGTCGTGCACGAGTACGGCTCGCTCGGCTGCTCGGGCGACCTCGCCCCGCTCGCCGCCGTCGCACTCGCGCTCATGGGCGAAGGCGAGGTGTTCGACGGCACGGGGCAGCGGGTGCCCGCCGCGGCCGCGCTGCAGGCGGCCGGGATCGAGCCGGTCGTGCTCGCCGAGAAGGAGGGCCTCGCGCTCACCAACGGCACGGACGGGATGCTCGGCATGCTCGTGCTGGCCGCGACCGACCTGAACCGCCTGCTCGACACCGCCGACATCACGGCCGCGATGAGCGTCGAAGCGCTGCTGGGCACCGATCGCGCGTTCGCGGCCGACCTGCAGGCGCTGCGACCGCACCCGGGGCAGGCGCTTTCGGCGAGCCGGCTGTTCGCCGCGCTCGCCGGCTCCGAGATCGTGGAGAGCCATCGCGGTCCCGACTGCACCCGCGTGCAGGACGCGTACTCGCTGCGGTGCGCGCCGCAGGTGCACGGCGCCGCAAGGGACACGCTCACGCACGCCGAACTCGTCGCCGACCGCGAGCTGGTGTCCGCTGTGGACAATCCGGTCGTGCTGTCCGACGGCCGCGTGGAGTCGAACGGCAACTTCCACGGCGCGCCGGTCGCCTACGTGCTCGACTTCCTCGCGATTCCGGTCGCCGACGTCGCCAGCATCGCCGAGCGCCGCACCGACCGCATGCTCGACGTGGCCCGCTCGCACGGGTTGCCCGCGTTCCTCGCCGGCGACCCCGGTGTGGACTCGGGGCACATGATCGCGCAGTACACCCAGGCGGCCGTGGTCAGCGATCTCAAGCGGCTCGCGGCACCCGCGTCGGTCGACTCGATCCCGAGCAGCGCGATGCAGGAGGACCACGTCTCGATGGGCTGGTCCGCCGCGCGCAAGCTCCGCAAGGCCGTCGACGGGCTGACCACGGTGCTCGCCGTCGAGCTGCTCACCGCCGCGCGGGCGCTCGACTTCCGCGCGCCGCTCAAGCCATCGCCGGTCACCGGCGCCGTCCGCGACCTGCTGCGCACGCGGGTCGACGGGCCAGGCCCCGACCGGCATCTCGCACCGGAAATCGCTGCCGCCGAAGAACTCGTCGCGTCGGGCGCCGTCCTCGACGCCGTCAAGAACACTTGGGAGCTTTCATGACTCGCACCGTCCGTGCCGCGAGGGGCACCACGCTCACCGCGAAGAACTGGCAGACCGAAGCCGCGCTGCGGATGTTCCACAACAACCTCGACCCCGAGGTCGCCGAGCGCCCGGAGGACCTGGTCGTCTACGGCGGCACCGGCAAGGCGGCCCGCGACTGGGCGAGCTTCGACGCGATCACCCGCTGTCTGACCACTTTGGACGCCGACGAGACTCTGCTCGTGCAGTCCGGGAAACCGGTCGGCGCGTTCCGCACGCACGAGTGGGCGCCTCGGGTGCTGCTGGCGAACTCGAACCTGGTCGGGGACTGGGCCACCTGGCCGGAGTTCCGCAGGCTCGAACAGCTCGGCCTGACCATGTACGGCCAGATGACCGCGGGCTCCTGGATTTACATTGGTACGCAAGGGATTCTGCAGGGCACCTACGAGACGTTCGCCGCCATCGCCGCGAAACGGTTCGGCGGCACGCTGCGCGGCACGCTCACCGTGACCGCGGGCCTCGGCGGCATGGGTGGCGCGCAGCCCCTCGCGGTGACCATGAACGACGGCGTCGCGCTCGTCATCGAATGCGACGCGAAACGGGCGCACCGCAGGGTGGAGACCCGGTACCTCGACGAGGTCGCCGACGATCTCGACGACGCGATCCGCCGGGTGAGCGCGGCGAAGAAGGAACGGCGCGCGTTGTCGGTCGCGGTGGTCGGCAACGCCGCGGAGATCCTGCCGGAGCTGCTGCGGCGCGAGCTGGACGTCGACATCGTGACCGACCAGACCTCCGCGCACGACCCACTGGCGTACCTGCCGAAGGGGATCGAGGTCGACGACTGGCACGACTACGCGGCGAAGAAGCCCGACGAGTTCACCGACCGCTCCCGCGAGTCGATGGCCGAGCACGTGGACGCCATGCTCGGGTTCAAGGCGCGCGGCGCCGAGGTGTTCGACTACGGCAACTCGTTGCGCGGCGAGGCGAAGCTCGGCGGCTGCGAGAACGCGTTCGACTTCCCCGGTTTCGTGCCCGCCTACATCCGCCCGCTGTTCTGCGAGGGCAACGGCCCGTTCCGCTGGGCGGCGCTGTCCGGTGACCCCGAGGACATCGCCGCGACGGACCGCGCGATGCTGGAGTTGTTCCCGGAGAAGGAATCCCTCGCCCGGTGGATCAAGATGGCCGGTGAGCGCGTCGCGTTCCAGGGACTGCCGTCGCGGATCTGCTGGCTCGGCTACGGCGAACGGCACCTCGCGGGGCTGCGGTTCAACGAGATGGTCGCGAGCGGCGAGCTCAAGGCGCCGGTGGTCATCGGGCGCGACCACCTCGACTCGGGCAGCGTCGCGTCGCCGTACCGCGAGACCGAGGGCATGGCGGACGGTTCCGACGCGATCGCGGACTGGCCGCTGCTCAACGCGCTGGTCAACACCGCGTCCGGGGCGAGCTGGGTGTCCATCCACCACGGCGGCGGGGTCGGCATGGGGCGGTCCATCCACGCCGGACAGGTGTGCGTCGCGGACGGCACCGAGCTGGCCGGGAAGAAGATCGAGCGGGTGCTCACGAACGATCCCGGCATGGGCGTCATCCGCCACGTGGACGCCGGGTACGACCGCGCCGCCGAGGTCGCGGACGAGCGCGGTGTGCGGATTCCCATGCGGGAGGGCGAATGACGGCGTCGGACCTGCTGGCCGAGATCGCCGGTGTCGGCCGCGACGCGAGCCGCGGCGGCTATTCACGCCACGCGTTCGACCGCGCCGAGGACGAGCTGCGCACGTGGTTCGTCGAGCAGGCGACCCGCCGCGGGCTCGACGTCGAGACGGACCGCAACGGCAACATCTGGGCCTGGTGGGGCACTCCCGGCCCGGGCGCGGTGGTCACCGGCAGCCATCTCGACTCGGTACCCGGTGGTGGCGCTTTCGACGGCCCGCTCGGCGTGGTCAGCGCGCTGGACGCGGTGGATATCCTGCGGCGCAAGGGTTTCACGCCGTCGACACCGTTCGCCGTGGTCGTGTTCGCCGAGGAGGAGGGCGGCCGGTTCGGTGTGCCGTGCCTCGGCTCGCGGCTGCTGACCGGTTCGATCGACCCCGACCGCGCGCGTGCGCTGCGCGACCCCGGCGGCGTGACGCTGGCGGAAGCCGCGGCGAAGGCGGGCCACGACCCGGCGCGGTTCGGGCCGGACCCCGAGGCGCTCGGCCGGATCGGCAAGTTCGTCGAGCTGCACGTCGAGCAGGGGCGCGGGCTCATCGACCTCGGCGGGCCGGTGGCGGTCGGCAGCACCGTGATCGAGCACGGGCGCTGGCGGTTTTCCTTCTCCGGACAGGGAAACCACGCCGGTGCGACGGTGCTCGGCGACCGGCACGACCCGATGCTGCCCGCGGCTTCGGTCGTCGCGGCGGCAAGGCGGGTGGCGGGGAAGTTCGACGACGCGCGCGCCACCGTCGGCAGGCTGGTGCCGACCCCGGGCGGCACGAACGTGATCGCGTCCACAGTGGACCTGTGGCTGGACGCGCGGGTGCCTGGCGCCACGCGTGATCTCGTCGACGAGATCGCCGCGGCCGCAACGGAAGCGGCACGCGAAGAAGGCTGCCAGGTCACCGTGACCGAAGAGTCCTATTCGGACACCGTGGTGTTCGACCCTGCCCTGCGCGACGAGATGGACGACGTGCTCGGCGGGGTGCCCGCCCTGCCGACCGGCGCCGGGCACGACGCGGCGATACTGGCCGCGCACGTGCCGACGGGGATGCTCTACGTGCGGAACCCGACCGGGATCAGCCACGCGCCCGAGGAGTTCGCCGAGGTCGCCGACGTGGACCACGGCGCGGTGGCGCTCGCTTCCACCCTGGAGCACTTGTCGACATGACGACATATTGGTGCGAACACGCCTGGCTGCCCGGCGGGGTGGCCGAAGCGGTGCGGATCGAGGTCGGAGGTGCCGGGATCACCTCAGTGACCGCGGGCGCCGAACGCACCGGGACCGTGCTCGACGGGCTGACCCTGCCCGGTTTCGCGAACGCGCACTCGCACGCGTTCCACCGCGCGCTGCGCGGACGCACGCACCACGAGCGCGGGACCTTCTGGACCTGGCGCGAGCGCATGTACTCGCTCGCCGCCCGCCTCGATCCCGACTCGTACTACCGGCTCGCTCGCGGCGTCTACGCGGAGATGGTGCTCGCCGGGTACACCAGCGTCGGCGAGTTCCACTACCTGCACCACGCCCCCGGCGGCACCGCCTACGCGGACCCGAACGAGATGGGCGCCGCGCTCATCAGGGCGGCCGGTGACGCCGGGATCCGGATCACGCTGCTCGACACCTGCTATCTCGCCGGTGGCATCGGGAAAGACCTCGACGAGGTGCAGCACCGGTTTTCCGACGGCACCGCGCGCGGCTGGGCGGATCGCATCGCGGCGCTGGGGGAGTCCGAGCTGGCTCGCGTCGGCGGCGCGGTGCATTCGGTGCGCGCGGTGCCCGCGGAGCAGCTCGCCGATGTCGCGGTCCGCGAGGACCGGCCGCTCCACGTGCACCTGTCCGAGCAGCGGGCCGAGAACGAGCAGTGCCTCGCCGCCTACGGCCTGTCGCCCACGGAGTTGTTGTCCGACAACGGGTTGCTGACCCCCAGGCTGACCGCGGTGCACGCCACCCACCTGACCGGCCACGACATCAGCCTGCTCGGCTACGAGGGCTGCACCGCTTGTTTCTGCCCGACGACCGAACGCGATCTCGGTGACGGGATCGGACCCGCGCGCACGCTCTCGGACAGCGGCGTGAGGCTGTCGCTCGGCAGCGACAGCAACGCCGTCGTCGACGGTTTCGAAGAGGCGCGCGCACTCGAAATGAACGACCGGCTGGCCAGTGAGACGCGGGGCAGGTTCACCGCCAAGGAGTTGCTCGCCGCGGCCACCGCGCACGCGTCGATCGGGTGGCCGGAGGTGGGCAGGATCGAGGCGGGTGCCGCCGCCGACCTGGTCGCCATCGGCCTCGGCTCGGTGCGGACCGCCGGGATCGAGCCGGACGGCGCGCTGCTCGCGGCGTCGGCACCGGATGTGCGCCACGTCGTCGTCGCGGGCCGCGAGATCGTGCGCGACGGCATCCACCAGGGCATCGAGCGACCGGAAACCGTGCTGGCGAAGGAGATCGAGGGGTTATGGCGGTACTGATCACCGGAATCGGCGAGCTGACCACGAACACCGAGGACACCGGCCGGGTCCACGACGCCGCGATCGTGCTCGACGGCGACCGGGTGGTCTGGACCGGGCCCGCGGCGAAGGCGCCGGACGCCGACGAGCGCGTGGACGTCGGCGGTCGCGCGGTGCTGCCGGGCTGGGTGGACAGCCACACGCACCTGGTGTTCGCGGGCGATCGCACCGCCGAGT
The DNA here is from genome assembly GCF_039529815.1 of Amycolatopsis minnesotensis. Lineage (NCBI taxonomy): Bacteria > Bacillati > Actinomycetota > Actinomycetes > Pseudonocardiales > Pseudonocardiaceae > Amycolatopsis > Amycolatopsis minnesotensis. The sequence continues at coordinate 42,582 of NZ_BAAANN010000042.1, forward strand.
TCGAAGCGAGGATGGCGGGTGCGCCGTACCGCGCGGGCGGGATCGCGACCACGGTCGACGCGACGCGGGCGGCGACCGACGACGAGCTGGTGGCGAACCTGCGCCGCCACGTCGACGAGGCGTACGCGCAGGGAACAACCTGCCTGGAGACCAAGACCGGGTACGGGTTGACCGTGCCCGACGAGGACCGGTCCGCGCGCATCGCGGCCGAGGTCGTCGACGAGGTGACCTTCCTCGGCGCGCACCTGGTGCCGCCCGGCGCCGACGCGGAGTCCTATGTGGACCTGGTCTGCGGCGGGATGCTCGACGCGGTGGCCGATCGGGTCCGCTGGGTGGACGTGTTCTGCGAGACCGGCGCGTTCGACGAGGTCCAGACCGCGCGCATCCTCGCCGAGGCCACCGCGCGCGGGCTCGGCACGCGCGTGCATGGCAATCAGCTCGGCGAAGGGCCCGGTGTCCGGCTCGCGGTCGAGCACGGTTCGGCCAGTGTGGACCACTGCACCTATCTGTCCGATCCGGACATCGAGGCGCTCGCCGCGTCGGACACCGTGGCGACCGTGCTGCCCGCGTGCGACCTGTCGACGCGGCAGCCGCTCGCGCCCGCGCGGCGCCTGCTGGACGCGGGTGCGACCGTCGCGCTGGCGAGCAACGCGAACCCTGGCAGCTCCTACACCACGTCGATGGCGTTCTGCGTCGCGACCGCGGTGCTCCAAATGGGACTGTCGGTGGACGAGGCCGTCCGCGCGGCGACCCTCGGCGGTGCTCGCGCGCTCCGGCGCGACGACGTCGGTGTGCTGCGAGAAGGCGCGCGGGCGGATTTGCACGTGCTCGACGCGCCTTCGGTGACGCACCTCGCCTACCGCCCCGGAGTGCCGCTCACCTGGGGTGTGTGGCGCCGCGGGCAGCGTCTGTCCTAAATGCCCGAAACGCATTAACGGACTGTTCAGGAAGCCGACACCCGAAGGGGACCGGGTACGCCGACGCCGTGGGTAGCGTTCGAGGCGGCTCGCGTTCCCTACGGAGGTGCACGGTGGATCCGTCCCTGATCGTGGTCGTGGTGATCGTCGCGGCACTGGCGTTCGACTTCACCAACGGCTTCCATGACACCGCGAACGCGATGGCCACTTCCATCGCGACGGGCGCGCTGCGGCCCAAGGTGGCGGTCGCCATCTCCGCAGTGCTGAACCTGGTCGGCGCGTTCCTGTCGGTCGAGGTCGCCAAGACGATCTCCGGCGGGATCGTGGACGACACCAAGGTGACCCCGGTGGTGATCTTCGCCGGGCTGGTCGGCGCGATCGTCTGGAACCTGGTGACCTGGCTGCTCGGACTGCCGTCGAGTTCGTCGCACGCCTTGTTCGGCGGGCTGATCGGCGCCACCTGGATCGCCTCGGGCGCCGACGCGGTGCACTTCGCCAAGGTGGTGGAGAAGGTGCTGATCCCGGCGCTCGCGTCGCCGGTGGTGGCGGGTGTCGTCGCGCTGGTCGCGACCTTCCTGGTGTACCGGATCACCCAGTCCGCGCGGCGGGACGTGGTCGGGAAGACGTTCAAGACCGGGCAGGCGCTGTCCGCCTCGCTGGTTTCGCTCGCGCACGGCACGAACGACGCGCAGAAGACGATGGGCGTGATCACGCTCGCGCTCATCTCGTCCGGCTCGCTCGCCGCCGGATCGGGCCCGCCGCTGTGGGTGGTGCTCGCCGCGGGCGCCGCGATCGCGCTCGGCACCTACCTCGGTGGCTGGCGCATCATCCGGACGATGGGCAAGAAGCTCACCGAAATCCAGACGCCGCAAGGGTTCGCGGCCGAAACGAGCGCGGCCGCGGTGATCCTCGCGTCCTCGCACCTCGGATTCGCGCTGTCCACGACGCACGTGTGCTCCGGCGGCATCCTCGGCTCGGGGATGGGCCGCAAGCTCGCCGAGGTCCGCTGGGGCGTCGCGGGCAAGATGGTGATCGCGTGGGCGCTCACGCTGCCCGCGGCGGCGATCGTCGGCGCAATCGCCGCACAGGTCTCGACCAGTGGCAGCATCGGCACGGTGCTGGTCGGCATCGCCGGGGTCGGCATCGCGCTGGCGATCTACCTGGTCTCGCGCCGCAATCCGGTCACCGCGAAGTCGGTCAACGAAGCCGGCGAGCCGGCGCCGTCCGCTCCGGTCACGGTCTGAGGGGGCCGGCATGCACATCGAATGGGGCGCGCTCGGCACGGTGTTCGTGGTCGCGATCGCCGTCGTCGCGGTGCTGACTTCGCTGTTCGCGGTCGGCGTGCGCGGGTTGTCGCAGCGGGCGGTGGCACGGGAAGGCGGCGCTTCGGGGACGTCCGGGATGGCTGTTGCGGTCGCGTGCTTCGCGGTGTGCGCTGGCATCGTCGGCTACGGGATCTACCTGATCGTCGCCTAGGCACCGCCCCGGCGCTACGAGAGATCCAGTTCCACGCCCAACTCGGAGGCGGCGGCTTCGGCCGAGGCGCGCGTGTCCTCGGGTAAATCCTTCAGCGCGGCGACGAACTTTTCCCGCCGCACCGGGGAAACGTGGGAGATCAGGTCGAACACCGACTCCCAGTGACCCGAGTCAGCCGCGGCCCCGACGACCCCGCCGAACCGCGACGACGGCAGCAGCCGGACGACGTGGTCGATGCGCGCCTTGTCGTCCAGCACGAACGCGACCTCCAGCAGCGCGGCGTCGCCGAGCACTTCGAGGCAGGCGGAAATCGCGCTGTCGCGGAGATGGCCGACGAACCGCCCGATGGTGATCCAGTCCTCCCTGCCGGCCAGCTCGCGGGCCACCGACACCACGACCGGCGTGGGGATCCCGGAGATGATCTCGTTGGCGCGCCGGGGATCGAGGTCGACCGCGACATCGGCGAGGAACCGGGTGGACAGCCGTTTGGCGACGTCGACACCGCGAGCCGGGTCGACGAGCCCCGCGATCCGCGCGCACAGCAGCGGCCCGAACGTGCGCTCCGCGATCTTCGCGACGACGGGCGCCGGGATGAGCCTGCTGGCCGCGGCCATGCGCCGCAGGGTGGGGAGGTTCGCGTCGAACAGGACGTCGGTCACCCGCGCCCGCAGCAGGCGCAGGTCGTCGACGGGAACCGCCGCAAGGGAGTCGAGCCGGGACGGCGGGACGCCCAGCACCCGTGCGAGCTTCAGGATCTCCCCGCGCGCGTCGAGATCGGCCTTCACAGTCCGACGGCCTTCCTCACCGCGCCTCGCAGCAAGGCGGGGACGTACTTGAGGCCGTCTTCGCCCGCCTTCGCGAGCGCCGCGCCCTGCGCGCGCCTGGCGTCGCCGATGAGATCGGCGAGTGCCTGCTGATCGGGTCCCGGCAGGGCGCGCACGCCCGCCGGGGGATCGCCGCCGAGCTGTTCGCCGAGCGTGCGCCGTTGCCGCTCCACCATGAGCACCTCCTACCCGGTTCGGTCGATCATGCCTCATCCCCGGCTGACGAGCCCGGGTTTACCGTGCGGACATGACCATCGAGATCGAAACTTCGACCATCGCCGTCCAGGGCCTGGGGGCGTACCTCGCCAGGCCGAAGGGTGGCTCGACGGGCGGGATGCTGCTGCTGCCGATGATCACCGGGATCGGCGCGCAGGTCCGCGAGTTCGCCGAGTCCGTCGCCGAGGCCGGGCTGACCGCGCTCACCTGGGACCCGTGGCACGGCGTCAGCTCCGACGACACGCCGATCGAGCAGCTGGTGGAGAAGATGAACCAGCTCGACGACGAGACGGTGCTCGCCGAGCAGAAGACGCTGCTCGACCACCTTCTCGGTGAGCTCGGCTGCGAGAAGGCCGGGGTCGTCGGCTGGTGCCTCGGCGGGCGGTTCGCGCTGATCCTCGGCGGGCGGGACGACCGGCTCGCGAACGTCATCGGCTACCACCCGACCGTGCCGCTGCCGCCGAGGCCGAACCACAAGGTGGACGCCATCGAGCACACCGCGCGCATCGCCGCCCCGGTCCTCGTGCTGTACCCGGGGCAGGACTCGATCGTGCCGAGGGAGAGCTTCGACGCGTTGCAGAAGGCGTTGCAGGGTCGCGAGTCCGGGCCGAGCCTCATCCACCTCTACCCGCGGGCCGAGCACGGTTTCAGCGATCGGGCGCACCAGGAGGCCCAGGTCAACAAGGACGCGTTCGCGATCTCGTGGCCGCAGGCGCTCGCGTTCGCCACCGCCACCACGAGCTGAACGGTTGACTTTCGTCGATGGTGCCGCGCTCGGGCGGGCTTGTAGCGTCTGAACGCGTGTGGAAGACCGGGTGGAAGGCGCTTTGGCGAAGCCGGGCCGTGGTGCTCGACGTCGCCATCTGGCTGTTCCTGTGCGGGATGGTGTTCGAGGAGCACCCGGGTGTCCTCACCCTGGTGCTGGGGCTGCTCGCGGTCACCGTCTCGGTGGGCACGGCGCGCTGGTCGCCGCTGGTCTCACTGGTCGTGGCGGCGATCACCAGCGTGGACACGCTCTTCAACTTCGCCAGCCGCGTGCCGGCGTGGCCCATCGGCCTGATGGTGGTGATGTGCTGCTTCGCGGGCAGGCGGATGCCGAGGGCCCGCGAGGCGCTCATCGCGTTCGCCGCGGTCGGGCTGGCCGGGGTGCCGGTGTCGTTCGCGGTCAACGACACCGAGATGGCCGACTGGGGCGCGATGGCCGCGGTGCTGCTGTTCGCCGGGCTGCTGCCGTGGCAGGTCGGCCGGTACCTCCGGCTGCGCGAGGACCTGGTCCGCACGGGCTGGCAGCGCGCGGAGGACCTGGAGAACCAGCAGCGCATCGTGGCCGACCAGGCGCGGCTGCGCGAGCGCGCGCGGATCGCCAGCGACATGCACGACTCGCTCGGCCACGAGCTGGCGCTGATCGCGGTGCGCGCGGCCGCGCTCGAGGTCGCGGGCGGACTGGGGGAGAGCCAGCAGCACGAGGCAGCCGAACTGCGCAAGAGCGCCGCGGTGGCGACCGACCGGCTGCGCCAGATCATCGGGGTGCTGCGGGAGGACCCGGCGCCGACCGAGCCCGTCGACGACAGCGTCTCCGAGGTGGTCGAGCGGGCGAAGCGGTCCGGCATGCTGATCGACTCCGAAGTGGACGAATCGCGGTCCGATCCGGACATGGTCGGCCGCGCGGTGCACCGGGTGGTCCAAGAAGGACTGACGAACGTCGCCAAGCACGCCCCCGGCGCGGTGGTGACGGTGCGGGTGCGCAGGTCCGAGAGCGAGACCACGGTGCTGGTGCGCAACGCGAAGCCGCCGGCGGGACCGTTGCCCGGTGTGGCGTCGGGGAAGCAGGGCTTGCTCGGCCTCGCGGAGCGGGTGCGGCTGGTCGGCGGCACGCTGCGGGCGGAGCCGTGCGAAGGCGACGGGTTCGAGGTGTTCGCCACGCTGCCGCTCGACGGTTCACCGTCCGAATCGGACACCGCGGACGCCGGGATGCGGTCCGAATCCGCCCGCGCCCATCATGCCGCGCGGCGGCAGGTGCGGCGCAGCCTGATCGCCGCGATCGTGGTCCCGCCCGCGATCATGTGCTGCCTGCTCGGCATCGTCGGGCTGATCTTCCTGGTCGACTACAACAGGTCGCAGCTTGGCAAGGACTCCTTCGCGGGCCTCAAAATCGGCGAGACGCGGCAGGAGATGTCCGCCGTCCTGCCGGACCGCCAGACCGACACCCATCCGGCCGATCCGCTGCACCCGCCGCCGCCCCGCTCGGACTGCGAGTACTACGGCGTCGGCGGCAGCGTGTTCGACCTGCGGACCGAGGTGCACCGGCTGTGCTTCCTCGATGGCAGGCTGGCGGCCAAGGACGTGCTCAAGATCGTGCGGAAGGATTGACGTGATTCGCGTACTGCTCGCCGACGACGAGGCGATGATCCGGGCCGGGGTCGCCGCGATCCTGTCCGCGGACCCCGGGATCGAGGTGGTCGCGCAGGCCGAGGACGGCAGGGACGCCGTCGAGCAGGTGCGCCGGACCAGACCCGACGTCGCGTTGCTGGACATCAGGATGCCGCACCTCGACGGCCTCGAAGCGGGCGCGGAGATCCGCAGGCTGGTACCGGAGACCGCGGTGATCATCCTGACCACGTTCGGCGAGGACGCCTACATCGCGAGGGCGCTCGGCGACGGCGCGAGCGGGTTCCTCCTCAAGTCGGGCGACCCGCGCGAGCTGATGGCGGCGGTGCGGGCGGTCGCCGGCGGCGCCGCCTTCCTTTCGCCCAAGATCGCGCAGCGCGTGATCGAACAGCTGCCGAGCGACCGGCTCGCGCGCACCGCGGCCGCGCGCGAGCGGATCACCGCGCTCACCGACCGCGAGCGGGAGGTGCTCGCACTTGTCGGCTCCGGACTGTCCAATGCGGACATCGCGGGCAGGCTGTTCGTGGTGGAGGGGACCGTGAAGGCCTACGTCAGCTCGATCCTGTCCAGATTGGACGCGAAGAACAGGGTGCAGGCCGCCATCATCGCCTACGAGGCCGGTCTGGTGACGGGGTGACGATCGCGGGCGGGCGCCACCGCGCGGGCACGGAAAGCCTGCGGGTGTGCCCGCGCGAGGGCATCAGCCGGATGAGCTGGTTCCGCGCGGCGACGGCGAGCGGGTTGGCCAGGAGCACGGCTTGTCCCGCCCTCGTCGAGAGGCGGACGAGTTCCTGGGTGCGCGGCCTGCGTTCCGCGTCGTAGCGCGCGAGCGCCTCGGGCACTGGACGGCGCGAAAGCAGTGAGGCGAGCACGGTCGCGTCCTCGATGGCCTGACAGCCGCCCTGCGCGAGGAACGGCAGCATGGCGTGGGCCGCGTCGCCGATCAGCGCGACCTTCCCGGTGGCGTAACTGGCCAACGGTGTGCGCAGGTGGACGAGGTCGTTGTGCAGGATGCGCTCGGGCGGCGTCCGGCCGATCAGGTCGAGCACGTCGGGCGGCCAGCCGTCGAAACGCTTCAGCAGGAACGCTTTCGGGTCCTCGTAGGTGATGTCCGCGGCCGCGCGCAGGGACGCGTACCAGTAGAGCCGGTCGCCTGCCAGCGGCAGCGTGCCGAACTCGGTGCCGGGGCCGACGACCGTCGACACGCCGCCGCCGGGCACGGCGTCGAGCACCGCGCGAAACGCCGTGCTGCCACCGTGGACGGGCCCCGGGTGCGCTGGCCAGAGCGCCTTCCGGACGGCGCTGTGCACACCGTCCGCGCCGATCACGAGATCGGCCTCGGCCTCGCCGCCCGTCCAGCGGACGGTGCCGTCGCCGGTGACCCCGGTGACCTCGATTCCGGTGTGGACGGTGCCTTCGGGCAACGCGCTGAGCACCGCGCCGAGCAGATCGGCCCGGTGCACCCCGGCCAGTGGCTTGCCCAGCGCGCCGAGGAGTTCGCGGTTGTCCCAGTGCACGAGTACGCGGCCGCGCCGGTCGCGCAGGGTGCCGGAGCCCGGCGGGGGCAGCAGCGGGGTGATCCGCTCGCCTGCGCCCAGTTCGTCGAGTGCGTGCAGGGCGTTGGGCCAGAGCCCGATGCCCGCGCCGACGCTGCCCAGCCGCTCGGCCCGTTCCAGCACGCGGACCTCCCAGCCCGCTTCGCGCAGCCCGATCGCGGTGCACAGACCGCCGATCCCGGCGCCGATCACGATCGCCTTGGTCCCCATCGCGTCCCCCCGTCTCTACGCCCGTAGAGGCTACTCTACTTCTGTAGAGGATGGGTTACGCTGATCAGGTGGGCACGGGTGATCGGGTGGCGCGGATCGGTGACGCCGCGATCGAGGTCCTCGCGGAGGAGGGGATGCGCGGGCTCACCCACCGCGCCGTGGATAGGGCAGCCGAGCTGCCGCCGGGGTCCACTTCGTACTACGCGCGCACGCGCGCGGCGCTGCTGGAACTCGCGGTCACCAGGATGGTCGAACTCGACGAGACGGCCGTGCTCCCCGCGGCCCCGCACGGCCCGGACGAGGCCGCCGCCTACGTCGCCAGGTTCGTGCACGCGCTGGTTTCGAGCGGGCCGCGGATGATCGCCCGTTACGAGTTCGCGCTCGAAGCGACCCGGCGGCCGGAGGTGCGGGAGATCTACCAGCGCGCCGCGCTGGAATTCCGGCGGCGCTGCGCCGAAGTGCTGGCCGCGGTGGGCTCACCCGATCCCGGCAGGCACACGCGCATGGTCATCGCGTGGTGCGAGGGCCTGATCTTCGACACCGTGGCCGGTGCGGGGTCGGGCGAGCCGCCGTCGTTCGACGAACTGCTCGCCGACACCCGTGAGCTGCTGCGGGGCATGCTGGGCTGAGCCGCGGTGCGAGGCCGCGCGGCGCCGGTGCGCGCGTGCGGGCACAATGCCGCCATGACCACCGCAGGCACTCCCGCCGGTCAGCGCCGGGTCAGCCCGCTCGACCTCGCCATGCTCGCGCTCGCGCTCGTTTCCGTCGGCCTGCTCGTGTTCGTGACGTTCTTCCCGCACTCCGACGAGACCGCGCACGTGGTCTTCCTCGTCGACACGGCGATCTGCGGGGTGTTCCTGCTGGAGTTCCTGTACCGCTGGCGGCGCCACGGGTGGGAGAAGAAGTTCCCGCTGCGCAACTGGTACGAGGTGCTCGGGATGATCCCGATCGCGCATCCCGCGCTGCGCGGGTTCCGGCTGCTGCGGGTGATCGTGGTGCTCCTCCGGCTCGCGCGCACCGCGGACCGCGCGTTCGGCGAGCGGTTCACCCAGCGGCTCGTCGAGCGGCTTTCGCGGCCGATCGTGCTGGCCATCAAGAAACCGATCACGATCGCGGTGCTGGACGAGGTCGTGAAGGTGGTGGAAACCGGGAACTACCCGCAGAACCTGGCACGCTCCCTTTCGGACAACCACGACCTGCTGCGGGCGGTCGTCACGGAAAAGCTTCGAAACGACCCGCAGACCGGGCGGCTCGCGAAGCTGCCGTTCCACGACAAGATCGTGAAGTCCGTTGTGGACACGGTGATGCGGGTGACGCTGGAGGTGCTCGCCGACCCGCGGGTCGACGACTTCTTCGCGCACGTGGTGAAGGAGAACCGGGAGCAGATCCGGCAGGCCGTCGAGCTGGGCCTGAACGAACGCGACGACGAGGACCTCATCGCGCAACTCCCTACGCGTCCGCAACACCGGGGCTGAACTTTCACGCCCCGAAGGTGACCTTCGGGGACTGGGGCGCCCCGAAGGTCACCTTCAGGGCGGTCAGCGGCCGCGTCTGGGTTCGGCGGCGAAGGGGTCTTCCGGCCAGCGGTGCTTCGGGTAGCGGCCGCGCAGTTCGGCGCGTACGGCGGGGTAACCGTTGCGCCAGAAGGATTCCAGATCCGAGGTGACCGCGGCCGGGCGACCGGCGGGGGAGAGCAGGTGCAGCACGACCGGCACTCCGGCCACCTCGGGGGTGCGCAGCCAGCCGAAGGTCTCCTGCAGCTTCACCGCCAGCACGGGCGGGCTGACCGTGTAGTCGACCGCGATCTTCGAGCCGGACGGCACTTCGAGCCGTTCCGGTGCGAGCTCGTCCAGCTTGGCCGCTTCCGGCCACGGCAGCAGCCTGCGCAACGCGGAGGCCGTGTCGATCCGGCGGAGATCGGCCTTGCGCCGCGCCCGGGACAGCTCCGGTTCGAGCCAGTCACCGGCGCGGTCGACCAGCGCCGCGTCGTCCATCGCCTGCCACGGCGCGCCGATCGCGTCGTGGAGGAACGCCAGCCGTTCTCGCAGGCGGCGCGCGCCGGTGGACCAGTCCAGCAGGCTCGGGCCTTCTTCGCGGAGCCCGCTCAGCAGCGCCTCTCGCACCAGCGCGGGATCGGGGTCGGTGATCGGGCGTTCGGCGAGCACGATCGCTCCGAGCCTGCGCACCGCCCTCGCCACCACGTCACCCGACCACACCACTTCCTCCGCAGTGGACACCAGGCTGGGCGCGGCGCGCACCGCGAGCTCCTCGTCGGCGCGCGCGGCCAGCCGGATGATCCCGTTCTTCCGGCCGGGGTCGCGCGTCGCTTCGGCGACCGCCAGCCATTCGGTGTCACCCAGCCCGCTGCCCGGGGGCAGCTCCGCCGCGGTGCCGCCGGCCATCAGGTACGCCCGCGACCCGGCGGCGCGCCTGCGCGCGAGCCGTTCGGGATGTGCCAGCGCGACGACGAGCGCCGCGTCCTGGCTTCCCTTCCCGCCGTCGACCAGCTTTTCCAGCCGCGCGACCTCGCGGCGCCAGCGCTTCGCGCCGTCGTCAGAGGAGTTCCGCAGCTTGCGCAGTTCGGCGTCCACGTCGGCGCCGCTGCCGCCCGCATCGAGCAGTGCGACCACCTCGGCGGCGCACCGGGGCCCGACCGCCGCCGCGCCGTCCAGCAGCGCCCTGGCCAGCCGCGGGTGCAGGCCGAGCGCGGCCATCGCCACGCCGCGCGCGGTCGCGGTGCCCTCGGCCGTGGTGGCGCCCAGCGTCCGGAGCAGGTCGCGGCCCGCGGCGAACGGGCCCTCCGGCGGTTCGTCCCACCAGGACAGTCCCGCACCGTCCGGAGTGGACCAGCACGCCAGTTCGAGTGCCAGCCTGGACAACTCGGCGACGCGGATCTCCGGCTCCGGGTATGCGGGCAGCACCGCCTGCTCGTGGCGTGGCCAGCACCGGTAGGCGCGGCCGGGCGCCTCCCGGCCCGCACGGCCCGCGCGCTGATCGGCGACCGCCGCCGAAACGCGCACGGTGGCCAGGCCGGGCAGGCCGCGCCGGTGGTCGACGCGCGGCACCCTCGACCGGCCGGAATCGACCACCGCGCGCACACCGGGCACGGTGAGGCTCGATTCGGCGACCGCGGTGGCGAGGACCACGCGCCGTCGCCCGCCCGGTTTCAGCGCCGCGTCCTGGCGCGCGGAGGTGAGTCTTCCGTGCAGCGGCAGCACGTCCACATCGGACAGATCGGCGAGCAGTGCCGACGCCCGTGCGATTTCCCCCGCACCGGGCAGGAACGCCAGCACATCACCGTCGACTTCGGACAGTGCGATGCGGACGACCCTCGCCACCGTCGCCTCCAGGCGTTCGTCCCGCAGCGGCGCGTGGTAGCCGAGGCCGACGTCGTAGGTCTTCGCGGTGGCGGTGATCACCGGTGCCGAGCCGAGCAGCGCCGCCAGCTTCCCGGACGCCACGGTCGCCGAGGTGGCCAGCAGCCGCAGGTCGTCCCGCAGCCCGGCTCGCACGTCCAGCAGCAGCGCCAGCAGGAGATCGGCGTCGAGGTGCCGCTCGTGGCACTCGTCGAGCAGCACCGCCGACACACCCGGCAGCTCGGGCTCGCCCTGCACGCGGCGCACCAGCAGCCCCGAGGTGACCACCTCGATCCGCGTCCGCTTCGACACCTTCCGATCGCCGCGCACCGAATAGCCGACGGTTTCCCCGACCGGCTCGCCGAGCAGCGCGGCCATCCGCGCCGCCGCCGCCCGGGCCGCGAGCCTGCGCGGCTCGGCCACCACGATCCGGCCCGCCGCCCCCTCGGCGAGCGCCAGCGGCACCATGGTCGTCTTCCCGGTGCCCGGCGGTGCCACGAGCACCGCGGTGCCGTGCCGCGCCATCGCGTCGGCCAGTTCCGGCAGCACGGCCCGCACCGGCAGGTCGGGCAACGCGAGCGAGGTCATCTTTCGGTGACCCCCGGTGGCGCCGGGAGCGGGTAGCCGGACGCGCCGATGGTGCGCTGCAAGGACTTCAGCCACTCGCCGTCGCCGATCATCTGCCGGATCGCGTCGCCGACCGCGGTGACGGTCTTCGCGTCGCCCTTGCGCAGCCCGACGCCGTACCGCTCGGTGGAGAACGCCTTGCCGACCACCCGCAGCAGCTCCGGGTTCTGCGCCACGTAGCCGGCGAGGATCACCGCGTCCGTGGTCACCGCGTCGACCTGCCCTGCCAGCAGCGCGGTCACGCAGTCGGGGTACCGCGGGTATTCGACGAGCCGCACGGCCTGCGCGAACCGGTCCCGCACCTGCTCGGCAGGCGTCGAACCCGCGACCGAGCACAGCCGCTTGTCGTTGAGCGAGTCCGGGCCGGTGATATCCGCCGACGAGCGCCGCACCAGCAGGTCCTGCCCGGTGGTGAAGTACGGGCCGGCGAAGGCCACCCGCTCCTTGCGCTTGGCGGTGATCGAGTAGGCCGCCACCACCATGTCCACGGTGCCGGAGGTGAGGTCGGTCTCCCTCGTCGCCGACGTCGTCTCACGCCAGGTGATGCCATCCGGCCCGACCCCGAGCGCGTTCGCCACGTACTTCGCCACTTCCACGTCGAACCCGGCGTACCGGCCGTCGACCGTCCGCTCGGAAAGACCCGGCTGGTCGAAGCGGATTCCGATGGTGAGCTTCCCGGTCTTCCCCGCCCTGTCCACCAGCGGGTCCGACGGCGAGGTGCCTGCCCCCGAGCACGCGGCGAGGACCGCGACCAGCGCCAGCACGAGGAGCCGTCGCGCACCGCGCACGTCCGCCTCCCTCATGCGTTCACGCTTTTCTCAGGGTCACTCGTTAGCCTAGGTGCGTGCTACGACCGTCCCCAACCGTGCTGGACGTCGTCGGGACGGTGGTCAGGCTCGGCCTGGCCGCGGTCTGGCTCGCCTACGGCACGGCCAAGTTCCTCGACCCCGGGCAGACGCATGTCGCGGTCCAGGCCTACGACATCCTGCCCAACGGGCTCGTCGGCCTGGTCGCCACCGCGATGCCGCTGCTCGAGATCATCGTCGGCCTCGCGCTGCTCTTCGGGGTGCTGACCCGCTGGGCCGCGATCGTGTCGGGGCTCATGCTGCTGGCGTTCATCGGCGCCATCGCGCAGGCATGGGCGCGCGGGCTGACCATCGACTGCGGGTGCTTCAGCGGCGGCGGCCAGGTCGCCGCGGACCAGACCGAGTACCCGTGGGAGATCCTGCGGGACATCGGGTACCTGACGCTGGCGGTCTGGCTGACCGTGCGCCCGCGCACCCGGTTTTCGACCGACGGCTGGCTCGGCCGGGGACGCGGGAACTCCGGGCTCCCCGTGCACGACTACTCCGGTGAACCAGAAGGGACCTGAACCAGTGGGTGGAGCGGAACGGACCGCGCGCAAGCAACGTCAGCAGAAGGCGGCGCGGCGCGCGGTCGCGCAGGCACGGGGCGGCGACGCGAACAAGAAGATGATCGTCGCCGTGATCGGCATCGTGGTGCTCGCCGCGGTCGTGATCGGCGGGGTGCTGTGGACCAACTCCTCGAAGAACACCACGGCGGGCCAGGACGTCACCCCGCAGACCGACCGGGTGGTCGGCGGCCAGGTGGTGGAGAAGCGCGATGGTGCCGTGGTGCTGGTCGGCAAGCCGGGGGTGAAGCAGGTCGTCGACGTCTACGCCGATTTCCTCTGCCCCGCGTGCGGCCAGTTCCAGGAGCTGTACGGCAAGAAGATCGAGGACAAGGTCAACAACGGGGAACTCGGCGTCCGCTACCACATGGTGCCGTTCCTGAACAAGAACTCGGACCCGCCGGGCTACTCGCTCGAATCGGCGAACGCCGCACTGGTGGCGGCCGATTTCGGCAAGTTCACGCCGTTCCACGACAGCCTCTTCAAGGACCAGCCCGAGGAGGGCAAGCGCGGGTACGACAAGGCGCAGCTGATCAAGCTCGGCCAGGGGCTCGGCATCACCGACCCGAAGTTCGCCGAGGGCGTCAACGGCGGGAGCTACGAGAAGCAGCTCATCGACGACTTCTCGAAGACCGTGAACGACCCGAACTTCAAGGGCACCCCGACCGTCGTCTACAACGGCGCGCGCGTCGAATACGGCGATCCCGGCTGGCTGGACAAGATGCTCGGCGCCGGCAAGGGCTGAGCTGCCGGTTTTCACCACTCTGGGTGCCGAAGGTGGTTTAGTCTGAACCCGGGGTGCTCGTGGGGAACCGGTGGGTAGCCGGATGCGTCGCACCCTCGGTGTCACGAGGGAGGTCCAGGTGGACGGCACAGGTGGGTTCCACGTCGGCGACGACGCGTACGGCAGCTACGCCAGGGCGATCGACCCGCTCGGCGACGAGGTCCGCGGGGCAGCGGGCAAGCACCTCGCGCCGCATTCGTCGATCGGCGGCGACGGGTTCGGCGAGATCGGTGACGAGTCGGGCCTGCACGAGGCGTACTCGTCCAGGATGCGGGGCCTGCAGGAGCGGATCCAGCAGGCCGGCGGCAACTGGCACGGCATGGCCGACGCGTCACGGCGCACGCAGGGCAACTACGAGGTGGTCGAGGACGAGCACGGTCGCGTGCTGAAGACCCTCCGGCAGGACCTCGGATGACGGCGCACGCCACGGCCATGCACGCGCTGGCCGGTCACGCCGTCCAGGCGCAGGACAAGGTGCGGCACAACCCGGCCGGGCTCAACGACGCCTCGCACGGTCTGTACCAGACGAACTCGGCGATGGACGGTGCCCAGCAGACCGCCGCGCACCAGCGCCAGAACCTCGCGGACAACAGCGGCGGCAAGACCACGGACCGGGCCACCGGTGCGTCCTCGGACCTCGAGAAGTCGCTCGGCCAGATCAAGGGCGAGGCCACCGAGATCCAGTCCGCGGTGGAGAAGGCGACCGAGGCGCTCAAGGTCGCGGAGAACACGAACCAGCAGAAGCTGGACGAGTTCGTGCGCGAGGCCACCCAGATCATGCGGACCGCGGCGTCGCTCAAGGCCTCCGGCAACGAAGCGGGCGCCCAGCAGCTGCTGTGCAGCGAACTGCCCGCGCTCGGCCAGCGCCTCAACATCAACGTCAACCAGAACATGACCGAGGTCAACGCCGCGCTCACGGGTATCGCGCGCGGCCTCTCCGGCGGCGGGTCGACCAAGCCGTCCTCGTCGGGCGGGTCCGCCCCGCCGAAGTCGTTCAACCGGGGCGGCGGTGGCGGCCGGGGTTCCGGCGGCGGCGGTGGCGGCGGTGGGTCGAAGCCGCGGCTGCCCGTCGCGATCCCGCCGCAGCCCGGTGCCGGCGTCGACGTGAACCTGCCGAACGGGCACACCGTCAAGGCGCCGAACGAGACCGCGGCCAAGGCCGTGCGGGCCGCGATGTCCCAGCTCGGCGTGCCCTACGTGTGGGGCGGCACCGCGCGCGGCAAGGGCCTCGACTGCAGCGGCCTGACCATGACCTCCTACGGCGAAGCCGGGCTCACGCTGCCGCGCACCGCGCGCACCCAGACCGTCGGCGCGGAGGTGCCGTCGATCGACCAGCTGCTGCCGGGGGACCTGGTCGTGTGGTCGGGGCACGTGGCGATGGTCGTCGGCGACGGCCAGATGATCGAAGCGGGCGACCCGGTGCAGATCTCGAAGATCCGCACCACCAACGCCGGGCAGCAGTTCATCGGGTTCTACCGCCCGACGGGCTGAGCCGCCCCGGCGTCGTGACGATCTTGGGATAGCCTGCGAGCAGGCAAAATGGGGAGGTTCGCAGGTGGCGGAAATCGACTTCGACCGGGAGGTTTCCCGGATGTCGGAGCAGGTCGAACGTGCCGAGGGCGCGACGGCCGCGCAGATCGCGAAGGTCGGCAAGGTGACCGGGGCCGCGGAGGCACCCGATGGGGTGATCCGCGTCGAGGTCAGCCCCGGCGGCCTGCTGACCAGGCTCGAACTGAGCGCGCTCGCCCTCCGCGGCGGTTCCGACGCGCTGGCGGCGCAGATCATGCACCTCGCGGACCGGGCGACCCGCCGCGCCGGTGACCGGATGTTCAAAACGCTGTCGCCGGTGGTCGGCCAAGGCGGCGAGCGGCACCTGCGCTCGCTCGGCTACGAGCCGCTGCCCGACGACGAGGACGACCCGTCGTTCCGCGGCTACGGTGGAAGGTGACCGGGATGGACCAGGTCCCGCTCCGCAAGACCACGCAGGAGCTGATCGCCGAGGCCGACGCCCAGCAGGAAGCGTTCGCCCAGGTCGGCGCCATCATGGCGAAGGCGTCCGGCACCGCGCACGACGCCGACGGCACCGTCGAGGTCACCGTCGACGCCAAGGGCAAGCTCCGCAACCTGTGGCTCGCGCCGACGGCCGTCAACTGGGGCCCCGTGCGGCTCGCCGAGCTGATCCTCGAGGTCACCCAGGTCGCCATGCGTGAAGCCACCCAGGACAGCTACAACAAGGTCGCGCTGCTCCTGGGCGAGGACCTCACCTACGCCATCGAACAGCTCTCCGGCCTCCCCGCACCCGCGCGGGCCGAGAACGACGACCCCGGCATGACCGTCGAAGAGTTCCAGCACCAGCGCGAACTCCGCCTACGCTCCACCCAGCGTGGCACCTCGTCACCGTCCGTGTCCAGCGCCCCCGAGGACGACGACTGGGAAAGCTTCGACCCCGCCACCCTGCGCTCGGACCGCTGAACGGACACCCCGGGTTCGAACCCGGGGCGGACGTCAGGTATGGTTTTCCTACACGCGGTGCGGAGTTCACCTCACACCGCGAACTGAATACGGGGCTATGGCGCAGCTGGTAGCGCACCTCACTGGCAGTGAGGGGGTCAGGGGTTCGAGTCCCCTTAGCTCCACCCGAGTTGTGTTCGCAGGCTGTTGCCTGCTCCCGGTGTCCCGTTTTCTTGTGGGGGCCGAGCCCCCACGCCCCGCGGTGCGGGCTTTTTGTTTTGGCGGGCGCTGGGCGCGTTGGGTTTGGACCAGCAGTCGGGTTGGTTCTGGTGCTGGCACGTTCGGCCTACTTGAGTTGTGTTCGCGGGCTGTTGCCTGCTCCCGGTGTCCCGTTTTCTTGTGGGGGCCGAGCCCCCACGCCCCGCGGTGCGGGCTTTTTGTTTTGGCGGGCGCTGGGCGCGTTGTGG
>NZ_BAAANN010000042.1:59360-85667 GCF_039529815.1 Amycolatopsis minnesotensis
GGGTTTGGACCAGCAGTCGGGTTGGTTCTGGTGCTGGCGCGTTCGGCCTACTTGATCTTGGGTGCCGCCTGTTCGGCGGGCACGCCTTTCCTTGTGGCGGTCTTCGGCTTTCTTTGCGGGGCCTGGCTCCACACCCTGTTGGGGGCGCCCCGGACCACCATCTTGCGTCGGCTTGGTTCTTGTGGTGACACGTCGGGGTTTACCTTTGACGGGGCTGTTGGTGTGGGTTTTGTGGTGCTGGCGGTCGATTGCGGGGAGCCGTTGAGGGTTGCGCGACGGGCTCAGGTGAAGGGGCCTTCGGTGATGAACCGGCGCAGGCCGCGGGCGAACGCCTGGGCTTCGTCTGGCGGCCAGGCGGTGAGGCTCGCGGTGATGTGAGCGGCCAGGCGGCGGCGTAGCTCGTCCACCGCGCGTTCACCGTGCTCGGTGAGGACCAGCAGGGTCGCTCGACGGTCGAGGGGGTCGGGTTCGCGGCGGAGCAGCCCGGCCTGTTCCAGTCTGGAGGCGCGGCGGGTGACGCCGGAGCGATCGAGACCCACTTCTGAGGCCAGGTCGGCGGCGCTTCGGGGGCCGATCCTGGCCACCGCGCTCAAGACCGGGTAGGTCAGTTCGTCCAGCGCTTCACCCATGCCTGCGGTCAGCGTCTTGTACAGCTGGGCCCGCGTAGCGCGCCGGAGCAACACACCAAGCGCGTCGGCGATCTCGCCTCCTACTTCGTTCTGCATTCAGGCAGACTACCGTGCGCCGCGCACGCATCATGTGCTAGGTTCGGCATAGTGCGTGCGTGGCGCACGCACATCGACTGTAGTTGTGAAAGGACCCCCATGAACCGGACCGATATCCGTGCCGCCCTCACCGACCTGCTGTTCACCCCCGGTCTCGACCTGCACGAGGCCGCCGACCGGCACTTCGCCCCCGACTACCGCCAACGCACCGACGGTGAGTGGGCTGACCGCGAGGGATTCGTCGAGCACATCGCCCACCTGCGCACGATCGTGACCGCGGGGTCTATCGAGGTCCACGACGAGCTGTACGACGGCACCCGCTACGCCGATCGCCACACCGTCGAGATCACCAAGACGGACGGATCGACCGTACGCACGGAGGTTTACGTCTTCGGCGACTTCGCGCCCGACGGGCGCTTCAGCCGGATCGAGGAAACCACGCTCATGCTCCAGGGCTCCGACGCGGACCGAAACATCGGTCGCGCCCGCTGAGATCCGTATTCGCGGTGTGGAGCGAGGGCTGCGCGAACATGGCTGGGTGGTGGAATCGCGGCTCCTGCGGATCTCGCTGGCTCTCCCGCGATCACGCTCCCGTCGCATTTCGACAGCGGGGAACTGCCCATCGGGGTGCGGCTCGCAGGACGGCAACGCCTCGACGCCGAGTTGCTCGCGCTCGCCGCGCAACTACCTGACCCGGTTCCTGCACTGGTCGTTCAGCAGGCACCCGACGCGCCCTTCACCGTCTGCGGGGAGCGCGTGCGAGTCGGTCGAGCGGATCGCGCGGCCCGCGAGATCCGGTACTCCCTCGACCCGGTGGTGCACTGCGGTGACGGGCCCACTCCCGACGGCGTGCTGTCGTACGAGGGCCTGCTCGACGGCGCCGATCCGATCGAGAACAGATGCTCGTCGGTGGCACCCACGTCTTCGTCCCGATGTTCGAGCCAGTGGCGGTGAGGACGGCGATCCAGCGGCATCGGATCTCCGCGACCATGCTCCCCCGGTCATGATCCAAATGCTTTCGGGCCACCCCGGCGTCGGTTCCTACGGCTTGTCGAGCCCGCGCAACCGTGATTCCGTCACCTTCGACGAGTTGCGGCAGCACTGCAAACGACTGATCGCCGGCTACAAGGCCTTCCGCTCACGCCTGCCGGGGAGATCGGCAAACGCGACCTGCGCGAACCGCCCATAACTTGCGAGACCGCACATCTCGCTCCGAACGATTCAGATTGTCCGGCGGCGCCGCCGCCGGAGCACTCCTCGCACCGGTGCTCGACAGCGTCGTCCTAGACGTCGTGTTCGCCGCTTTCGCATACGCCGCCTCCAGCACCCGTCGCAGCCCCGTGATCCGCCCTCGATGTCGTCGCCACGGCTGGCGGTTCAACGGCGTACGCCGAGTCCGTCCAGGACGATCCCCACGGCCCGCTCGACCGCCTCGTCCTCGCCGGGTGCCGCGACGTGGGCGAGGGCGCGGACCAGCGTGGACACGTCGTCGACGGTGGCGTCCTGGCGCGCGGCCCCGGCGCTCTGGGCGCGTTCGAGCACCATCCCGATCGCGTCGAGGAAGTTGTGGGCCGCCGTGGTGACCGGCCCGGCCACCTCGTAGCCGTCGCCGGGCAGCAGGTTCAGCAAGGCCATCTTGGTGGCTCCGGTCGACACCAGGGTGCGCACCAGTGAGGCGAACGCCTGCCCGGGCTCGGCTTCTCCGGTGAGTCTCCGGGTCTCGCCCTCCAGTTTCCCGAGGTAGCGCACAGCGGTGGCCTCGATCAGGTCCTGCTTGGTGGGGAAGTGCCGGAACACGGTGGCGATGCCGACCTGGGCCTGCCGGGCGACCTCTTCGGTGGAGGCGGCCGCGCCGCCCGTCCCGAACACTTGCTCGGCGGCGAGCAGGATGCGCTCCCGGTTCGCCGCGCCGTCTCGACGCACGTAAACCTCTCCTTGCTATCCGGAGTGATGACTCCGTATGATCCGAAGTGTTGGCTTCGTTTAAGGGTAGAGGAGCACCTATGCCGCCCGCAGTGGCAGCGACCGGAGAACACCGTCTGAGGGTCAACGGCACCGAGCGGACGACGTCGATCACTCCGTCGGCGACCCTGCTCGACACCCTCCGCGAGCGGCTCGGCCTGTTCGGCACGAAAAAAGGCTGCGATCACGGTCAGTGCGGGGCCTGCACAGTCCTGGTGGACGGGCGTCGCACGCTCTCCTGCCTGGTGCTCGCCGCCACGCAGCAGGACCGGGAGATCACCACGATCGAAGGGCTGGCCAGGCCGGACGGGTCGCCGCATCCCCTGCAGGAGGCTTTCGCTGCCCGGGACGCCTTCCAGTGCGGCTACTGCACCCCGGGCCAGATCATGTCCGCGGCCGGCCTGGCGAACGAAGGCTGGCCCCCGGACGACGACGGGATCCGTGAGGCGATGAGCGGCAACCTGTGCCGATGCGGGGCCTACAACACCATCGTCGCGGCGATCCGTGACGTGCGGGACGGGACCGGCGCATGATCCCCTTCGCGCTGCACACCGCCGCTTCCCCGGAAGAGGCACTCGGCCGGCTGGCCGACGAGCCCGGCGCCGCCCTGCTGGCCGGGGGGACCACTCTCGTCGATCTAATGAAGCTGGAGGTGCTGCGGCCGTCGGCCGTGATCGACATCAGCCGCATCGGGCTGGACGCGATCGAGCGGACTCCGCGGGGCTGGCGGATCGGCGCACTGGCCCGCAACCGGGACGTCGCGGCCCACCCCCGCATCGCGGCGGACCTGCCGCTGCTGTCCCAGGCGATCCTGCAGGGTGCCTCGGGGGCGCTGCGCACGATGGCGACAGTGGGCGGCAATCTCCTGCAGCGGACGCGGTGCGGCTATTTCCGTGACCGGACCGCTGCCTGCAACAAGCGTTCTCCCGGCGCGGGATGTGCCGCGCTGGACGGCGTCAATCGTGGTCACGCCGTGCTGGGCGTGTCCGACGCGTGCATCGCGACGCATCCCGGAGACCTGGCGGTCGCGCTCGCCGCGCTGGATGCGCGGGTGACGCTGCGAAGCCGCGACGGCGAGCGAACGGTCGCGTTCACCGACTTCAATCTCGTGCCGGGGAACACCCCGGAGCGCGAAACGGTCATGATGCCGTCGGAAATGGTGACCGCCGTCGAGGTGCCCGACCTCGGCTACGCCCGTCGTTCGCTCTACCGCAAGGTGCGCGACCGCGCTTCCTACCAGTTCGCGCTGGTCTCGTGTGCCGTCGCGCTGGATGTGGAGGAGGGCGTCGTTCGCGCGGCGCGGATCGCGCTGGGCGGCGTCGGGACGAAACCATGGCGGGCGCGCGAAGCAGAGCGGTCGCTGGTCGGCCGGTTTGCCGACGCCCACGCCTTCGGCGACGCCGCGGCGCGGGCGCTGGCCGGCGCGCGACCCCGTCCTGACAACGCGTTCAAGGTGGCGATGGCCGAACGGGTGCTCGCTCGCTGCCTGCTGGATCTGCGGGAGATGGCCCTATGAGCACCGTCCACATGGGAGGCGGGCCGCCCCGCGCCGATGCCATGGCCAAGGTCACGGGCGCGGCGGCTTACGCGGCCGACCGCCTTCCGGAACGGCTGGCCCATGCCGCGCTGGTGTGCGCGCCGGCGGTGGGTGGCGCCATCCTCGGGATCGACACGACCGAGGCCCACGCCGTCGCCGGTGTGCTGCACGTGATGACGCACCTGGAGAACCGGCCCGCGCTCCGCCGCGTCGAGCCGGAGAGCGATCTGACTTCCGGCCGCTGGGCGCACGAGGACCTGCTTCCCTTGCAGGGGCCGGACATCCACTACGCCGGCCAGATCGTGGCGGTTGTGGTCGCCGAGACGCCCGAGGAGGCTCGCCGTGCGGCCGGCCTGGTCGCCGTGCGCTACGGCCAGGCAGGGAAGCCGTCGCTCCCCGGGAACTTCGAGGCCGTGCTGGCGGACGCGATCAAGCCGAACGGAATGTTCGACGCCGAAGACCTCGTCCATGGCGACCCGGCTGCCGAGATCGCCGCGTCGAGCCAGGTCGTGGACGCGGTCTACACCACGCCGCCCGAGGTGCACGCTGCCATCGAGCCGCACGGCTGCGTCGCCGGGTGGGAAGGCGAGCGGCTGACCCTGAACACGGCCACCCAATGGCCGGTGGGCGAGGCGCGGGCCGTCGCCCAGGCGGTGGGGGTGGACGACGCACAGGTCCACCTCGTCAATCCCGTCGTCGGTGGCGGCTTCGGCGGGAAGGCCTATTTCCGGTACCACGTAGCGCTTTGCGCCCTCTCCGCCCGCGTACTGGACCGGCCCGTCAAGCTGGTGCTGACCCGGGAGCAGGTGTGCTACCTCGGCGAAGCCCGGCCGGCGACCCGTCAGCACCTGGTGCTGGCCGCCGGGCCCGACGGCCGGCTTCGCGCGATAACGCACGACAGCTTCAGCGCCGTATCACGGGTCGGCACCGGCTATGGGGAGTCCACCGGCGATCAGACGCCGGTTCTCTACAGCACCCGCGCGCTTCGCGTGACGCACCGTGTCGTGCCCTTCGACATGGCCACGACCTGCCCGATGCGGGCGCCCGGCGTCGGACCCGGCAGCTTCGCCGTCGAGAGCGCGATGGACGAACTCGCCGTCCGGCTCGGCCTCGACCCGCTGGAGCTGCGGCTGCGCTGCTACTCCGAGCACGAGCAGGGAACCGGCCGTCCCTTCTCGGCCAAGCACTTGCGAGAGTGCTACGACGTGGCCGCGAGGCGGATCGGGTGGTCGTCCCGGAGCCCGGTCCCGGCCGCGCGTCGGCGGGGCGACTGGCTGATCGGCCTCGGCATGGCGACGGCGAGCTTCTACGCGATCGCGTCGAGGGCACGCGCTGCCGTGGCGCTGCTGGCGGACGGAACCGCCGAGGTGCGCTCGTCGGCCAACGACATCGGCACCGGCTCCTCCACCGTCTACACGCAGCTCGCCGCGGCCCGGCTCGGCCTGCCGATGGACCGGATGCGCCAGGCCTTCGGCGACAACACCGCACCCGCGGGCAGCATCGCGGCGGGGCAGAGCCAGGCGGGCAGCGTGGGTCCGGCGGTGGCCGAGGCGGAGGAGCGGGTCGTCGCCCGGATCGCCCGCTTGGCGGTCGAGGACGCGGCGTCGCCCCTGGCCGGCCTGGCCGGGGATCAGGTCGATCTCGCGGACGGGCGGGTGTTCGCGCGGGACGAACCGGCCCTCGGCGAGGAATTCGCCACCGTGCTGGCCCGCCACGGCTTGGACCGCGTCGTGGCGGAGGCGGAGTTCCGGCCGCCGCCGTCCGGGGGTTCGCACTCCCTCCAGTGCTGGGGCGCCCAATTCGTCGAGGTCGGCGTGCGGGCCAGCAGCGGCGAGGTGCGTGTGCGGCGGGTGGCGTCGGCCTTCGACTTCGGGCAGGTGCTCAACACGAGGACGGCGCGCAACCAGCTCGTCGGCGGCATCGTCTTCGGGATCGGAGCGGCCCTGCTGGAGCGCGGGGATTACGACCCGCACGCCGGCAGCCTGGTGAACGCCTCGCTCGCCGAGTACCTCGTCGCGACCCACGCGGACGTGCCCGAGATCGACGTGACGATGGTCAACCGGCCCGACTTCGTCGCGAATCCCCGGCTCGGCGCCAAGGGCTGCGGGGAAATCGGCAACGTCGGCATCGCCGCGGCGATCGCCAACGCGGTGTTCAACGCCACCGGTGTACGCGTGCGCGACCTGCCCGTTCGACCGGAGACGATCCTGCGGCGGATCGATCCGGCGCCACCGGCTCGAAAGGAGGAGGACGGGAGAGCGGTCAGCGGCAGCCGTTCAGGATCGTCTCGCTGAGGGCGTCCGCCCAGTCCGGGCCCAGGGAGCTGCCGATGATCAGCCGGAAGTAGACCGCCCCGACGAAGGCGTCGATGACACGGGGGATGTCGAGGTCGGACCGGAAGACGCCGTGGGTGATCCCTCGTTCCAGCAGCTCGGCCGCCTGCGTGCGGAGCGGGTCGGAGAAGTTCTCCCGGAAGAGGCGCTGCGTCTCCTCGTCGCTCTGCGCGTGCGCGACCACGGAGGCGGCGACCCGTCCGGCCGGTCCGGCGAGCGCGGCGGCCAGTGCGCGGACCAAGGCCCGGAAGTCCTGGTCCGGCGCCTCACCGCGCGGGACGGCGAGCTGCGGCCCGAACTGTTCGAGGAAGCTCTCGATCGCGAGCACGGCTTTCGATGGCCACCACCGGTAGATGGTGGTGCGGGCGACGCCGGACAGCCGCGCGACCCGGTCGATGGAGAAGTCCTCGATCCCGCCTTCCTCCAAGATCGCGTAGGCGGCCCCCAGGACCGAGCGCCGCGCCGACTCGCTGCGCGGGCGACCGGCCGTCCGCCGCGGCGGGGCGCCGTGGCCGTCTGCTCCGCTCCCGCTGGGTTCCTGCTCCATGGCGTGCATCCTTCCATCCGCCGTACCGGGGCCTCCGCCACCGGGCCGGGAACGCCGCGCTTCCGCTGTCCTATCCGGACAGGTGAGCCGATGCCTTGCGGTGGAAGGGGAATCCGATTACGCTACAGATTGTATCGAAATTAGAAAGAGGTGAACGCCTTGGCAGTGCACGAAGTCGGTGGCGTGGCCTCGGGAC
Organism: Amycolatopsis minnesotensis; assembly: GCF_039529815.1. Classification (NCBI taxonomy): domain Bacteria; kingdom Bacillati; phylum Actinomycetota; class Actinomycetes; order Pseudonocardiales; family Pseudonocardiaceae; genus Amycolatopsis; species Amycolatopsis minnesotensis. The sequence goes on from NZ_BAAANN010000042.1 coordinate 66,661, forward strand.
CGCCGAGCTTTGGCCCGATTACGAACACGGAGGGAAGCATGACCACGCCGGTTCTGCGCCGTGAGCTCTTCATCGACGGCGGGTGGCGCCCCAGTTCGACGGGCGCGACGTTCGGACTGATCGACCCGGCGACCGAGGAGCCGTTCGGCGAGGCGGCGTCGGCTTCCGCGCAGGACGCCGCGGACGCTGTCGTCGCTGCCCGTGCGGCGTTCGACCACGGCCCGTGGCCCCGGATGTCCATAGTGGACCGCGCGGGGGCCTTGCGGCGGTTCGCCAAGGCACTGGAGGACGACATCGAGCCGCTGGCCGAACTCGTCATGCGGGAGACGGGCTTGCCGCGGGCGGACAGCATCGGCGGCACCAAGGCGATGCTCACGGTCCTGCGCTACTACGCCGATCTCGCCGGGGGTTTCCCGCTGACCGAGCAGCGCACCGGCCGGACCGGAGTCACCGCGCTGGTCGAGAAGCACCCGGTCGGCGTCGTGGCTCAGATCGTGCCGTGGAACAGCCCGATCGTGATGGCGGCGTTCACCCTCCCGGCCGCGCTGCTCGCCGGCTGCACGGTGGTGCTCAAGCCGTCCGAGCTGACGCCGCTGAGCGCCGGGTACCTGGCGGACGCCGCGCGGCGGGCGGACCTGCCGCCGGGGGTGCTGAACATCGTGACCGGCCTGCCCGAGGCGAGTGCCGCGCTGGTGCGTGACCCCGGGGTCGACAAGGTGTCGTTCACCGGGAGCACCGCGACCGGCCGGGCGATCGCCGCGGCGGCTGCCCCCACGCTCAAGCACCTGGCGCTGGAGCTGGGCGGAAAAGCGGCCGCGCTGGTGCTGGACGACGCGCCGCTGGGCAGCCTCGTCGAGACGATCGTGCCGGCGATCCTGTTCAACAACGGCCAGATGTGCCTGCAGCCGAGCAGGCTCGTCGTCCCGGCACACCGCGAGGAGGAGATCGTCCGCGCACTCGCGGAGGCGTTCGCGAAGGTGGTCGTCGGCCCACCGGCTGATCCGGGCACCGAGGTCGGTCCGCTGATCGGCCGGGCGCAGCACGAACGCGTCCTCGGCCTCCTGCGGTCCGCGCTCGAGGAGGGCGGGCGCTTCGTGATCGGCGGCGGCCGCCCGGAAGGCCGGAACACGGGGTTCTACGTGACGCCCACGATCATCACCGGGGTGACGCCGCGGTCGCGGGTCGCGACCGAGGAGATCTTCGCCCCGGTGCTGGTCGTCCTGCCGTACCGGGACGAGGAGGAGGCGCTCCGGATCGTCAACGACACCGAGTTCGGCCTCAGCAACGCGGTGTACAGCGCGGACCCCGGCCGTGCGCTCGCGCTGGCGCGGCGGATGGAAAGCGGCAGCGTCAACGTCAACAACGGCCAGTACCTCGACGTGGCGATTCCGTTCGGCGGAGTCAAGCAATCGGGCTACGGGCTCGAACTCGGGCCCGAAGGTCTCGACGCCTACTTCGAAACCCGCGTCATCTACCTCGACGCCGAGCCGTTCCACGGTCTCGGCTGACCCTTGTCCCACCGATCTGTTTCACCATGATGATTTCCGAAAGGGAGAAAACCGATAATGTCCACTGTGGATGAGAACACCACCGTTGTGATCGTAGGAGCCGGAGTTGCCGGGCTGACGCTGGGCAATTTCCTGCTGCGCAGCGGGATCGACTGCGTCATCGTGGAGAAGCGCGGCCGGGAGTACGTCGAGCAGCGGCAGCGGGCCGGGGTCATCGACACCCGGGCGGCCCGCATGTTCCGCGAGTGGGGGCTCGAAGACAGAGTCGTCGGAGGCGCCCCCTTCGAGCCGGTGATGAACTTCCGGATCGACGGCAGGACGCGTCCCCTCGCGTTCGGCCACGAAGACAACGGCGACGGACGGTTCTGCCCTCAGCAGGTGCTCGTCCGGAACCTCATCGACGTCTTCGTCGGCGACGGCGGGGACCTTCGCTTCGAGGCCGACGTCTCGCTGGAGAACATCAACGGTGACGGCGGCCCCCGCGTTCGTTACCGGGACAACGCCGGCTCGGAGAAGGTGATCGGCTGCGAGTTCGTCGCCGGCTGCGACGGCGACCGCGGTGTCAGCCGGGCGGCCATCCCCGGCGAGGTTCTCACCCGTCACTCCCACGAGTACGGGTACGCGTGGCTGACCGTCTTGGCCGAGGTTCCCGCCAACCACCAGTCCATGATGGCGATGCACCCTCGTGGGTTCGCGGGGCAGTTCGCCCGCGGTGCGAATGCCAGCCGGTTCTACCTGCAGTGCCCGCTCGACACCTCCACATCGGCCTGGACCGGGGATCGCATCTGGGACGAGATCGAGACTCGCTTCGGCGAACCCGTGGCGGAGCGGGGCCGGATCGCCAGCACCCAGCTCGTGCCGTTGCGGAGTGTGGTGTACAGCCCGATGAGCTACGGTCGGCTGTACCTGCTCGGGGACGCCGCCCACATCGTTCCCCCGATGAGCGCCAAGGGGATGAACCTGGCCCTGCACGACGCCGACGTGTTCGCGAACGCCGTGGTCCGCCGGGCCAAGGACGGCGATTCGAAACTGCTCGAGGGCTACTCGGCGACGTGTCTTCGGCACGTGTGGAACTACCAGGCATTCGCCGCGTGGTGGACCGAATTGGTGCACAACGCGGGGGACGCCTCCTACCAGGGTGAGTTCCGGCGCCAGGTCGCACGGGCGGACCTGGAGCGGCTGTTCGAGTCCGGCTCGGCGAACCGCCTGTTCAGCGAATTCATCACCGGGCTGAACTAGCGCTCCGCGAGGCGGACGGGCAGCCCGGCTCACCGCCGAACGTGCACTGCACGCGCGCGACGGGGACGTTGGCCAAAAGTCCCGAGTACGCCCGACACGTTGTCCGGAAGGATCATCCACTGCGGTCGTGATCGTGCTCGATGACGTACCGTCGATCTTGACGCGCAGCGCCGCCTGCCCCGCGGGGTGGCACGCCGAGACAGCAGACGGCTTCGTTCCGCTGGATCGTGATGAGAAGGGCCCAACGACATGGCCGATCCGACTGAACTCGAGGTGCCTGACAACTGGGGCCGGTGGGGATCCGACGACGAACTCGGCACACTCAACCTCATCACCGACGACGTGCGCGCGAAGGCCGCCGCGGAGGTGCGGACCGGTCGATGGGTGTCGCTGGCGCAGCCGATCACGCCCAACCCGATGATCAGCAGTCCGTTCGCGCCCACGACGGTGGAGGTCTCTCCCGTACAGCAGATGATGTCCCACACCGGAGTAGGCGTGGCGGCCGATCTGATAGTGGTCACGAACCATCACGTGAAGTCGACGCACATCGACGCGCTGGCGCACTGGTCGACCGACGACGAGGTCTACCCCGGTCGCCCGAGGAACCAGATCGTGACGGCCGAAGGGGTTACCTTCGCTTCGACAACGGCCTTCGCCGCCGGAATCGTGACACGGGGGGTTCTGCTCGATCTCGCCGTCGAAGAACCACTCCCGTCCGGGTACGCGGTGACATCACGCGACTTCGAAGACGCCGAGCAACGGCAAGGCGTCGAGGTACGGTCGGGCGACGCGCTGGCTGTGCGGTTCGGCTGGCCGGCCGACCCGCTGATGCCGGGCGAACCGACTCCAGGAATCAGCCTCGACGCGGTGCGCTGGATGCACCGCCGCGGCGTCGCCCTCTATACGGGCGACCGGGGTGATGCTTACCCGCCGCTGGACCCTGGCGGACCGTCCCCGCTGCACGGCGTCGCGCTGGGCCGGATGGCGATGCCGCTCATCGACGGGTCACAGCTCGACGACCTCGCGGCGCTGTGCGCGGAGTTGAAGCGCTACAGCTTCCTGCTCACCGTCGGCCCGCCGCGTATCCATGGCTTGACCGGCGTCGCGGTCAACCCCATATCCGTGTTCTGACCCCGCAACCGCGCCGGCTGCCGCTGGAAGCCACCGACGCGTTCGCGCCTCAGCGGTCCGTCCGCCTCGGGCAGTTCGTCAACACACACGACACCGCCCCTGCTGGCCGGCCTCCACGCCGCCGGTAACGTCCGCCTGTTCGGGAAAGATCCTACGAGGGCGCGGAAACCCTGAACGGACGGCCGTGCCACCGCGCGCAGACCTCAGCCGACAGGAAGAAGCCATGAGAACCGCTGTCCGGCCCTTGACCATCACCGCGATCTGGCTGATCGCCGCCGGGGCTGCGCTGCTGAGCATGGGATTCATCATGCTCCGCACCCAGCGACCCGATACCGGCGCCAACATCGGTGCCGGCGGCTGCTTCTTCTTCGGGCTGGGCGCGACGGGGGTTGGCCTGCTGCTCGGCGCGGTCGCAGCGCTGGCTTGGTGGCGGGGCCGGAACGGTGACCGGCATCCCCCTGTCCGTCTCCTGGCCTGGGAGAGGCGTCTCAGGCGCTTGACCATGGCCGCGGTCGGCCTAATCACCATCGGGGCCATCGTACTGAGCGTGGGAGCGCTGATCTTCGCCAACGGAAGAGCAGGCAGTTTCTTCAGCGGTGTCAACGCGATCTTCCTCGTCGGTCTCTGTATCGCTGTTTCCGCTTTGCTCGCAGCCACTCCACCCGGGGTGTACTGGTTGTCGCGACGGAGGAGCGGTGCCGATCACTGACGTTGCACGCATGGTTCCGGCGTACTGACCGCAGTGCCCAGCCAGGTATCACGGCGGCGGCGATCGAACCTCCGCCCATGCCGCATAGCGGGTGTCAGCGAACGTCCGCTCAGGCCGATGTGCGAGTGCCGGGGGCATCTGGCGGGTCTTTCGTTGCTGCTGGGGAGCAGGTCAGCTCACGGCGTTCGAGGTCGAGCCCGCAGTCGACGCTGAGCGGCACCGTGATCGGGTCCGCGAGGTGTCCCAGTGGGAGGCCGGCCAGCACCGGCACGCCAAGAAGGTCGAACCTGTCGCGTAGGACGTCGATGATGGTCCAGCCACGGTCTTCGTAGTCATCGAATCCTTCCAGGCAACCCAAGGCGATGCCGGTGATGCCGTCGAGGGCGCCCGACATGATCAACTGGGTCATCGCCCGATCGATCATGCCGAGTCCGGCTGCCTTGCTGGCCTCGAGTAACAGCACATGTCCCTGGAGATCGAAGTCGAGCACGCCCACTGTGCGGGCCAGCAGTTCCAGGTTGCCTCCGAACAGCGGCCCCGATGCCGTTCCCGGTCGTGTGAGCTCGGCGCCGAATTGAGTGGGGATGGCCCGCACGACGTGCGGAACGTGGCCGAGGAGCAGGTCGCGTACCGTCTTGGCATGCGCACCCGCGACAGCGCCGTGTAGCGACGGCACGCCGATCGAGTGCCAGACGCGGTGCAGCGCGGTGATGTCGCTGAAGCCCACCAACGGCTTCGGGTCCCGCCTCAGCGCCTGGATGTCGATTCCGTGCAGAACGCGGAAACTTCCGCATCCGCCACGCAGGCACACGATGGCTCGAACCTCGGGGTCACGAATCGCCGAGTTGAGATCGGCGAGCCGGTCCTCGTCCCGGCCGGCGAGATATCCCCGCCGATCGCGTGCGTGCGCACCCAACCGGACCTGAAAACCCCACGACTCGAGCTGTGCCACGCTCCGCTCGATCCAGCCGTCATCCGACCAGCTCGCCGGAGCCAGCAAAGCAACGACGTCACCAGCGGACAGGGCACGCCATGGGCGGACGGAAGGCATGCCTTCACCCAACCAGAACCGACGTGACGGCCTCGATCACCACTCATCAAGCCGCATAGCGCGTTCGGACTCGTCGGCGGCGCCGAAGTCCGCTGAGGCAGCCTCCGCGAGGGAGTGCCGCCGCTGACAGTGACAAGCGAAACCGGCTCGACACCGGTCACCCATCGTGCCCGATCGAGCACGTGCACCGGATCGGGCCGAAACAATTCACGCCACCAAAAGGTGAAAAGTGCCGAATCCGCCGATATCGATCGTATTTTACCGAAAAAGGACCGCGGTCTGTCTGCGAGGGTGCGCGTGTCACCAAGCACGAACCCGGAGTGGCGTGTGCCACTTCACGGGTGCCTCTTTGGGCACGATCGCCAGCGGATCTGACCCATTTTGTTCTTGACATCGGCTTCGACGGCCCGGGCCGCGCAACCTGGAAAGGACGGGGACTCCGGGCGGGAGAGGTGCATTGATGGGAACAGGGGCTGCGGAGGGGGCGGGCACGCCGGTCGCGATCATCGGGATCGGTTGCCGTTTTCCGGGCGGTATCGAGGATATGCCGGGTTTCTGGGAACTGGTCGCGTCCGGGACCGACGCGATCGGCGACGTCCCGGCGGACCGGTGGCGGATCGCCGACCACTACGACGCGGATCCGGCCGCGCCTGGCCGGATGTTCGTGCGGCAGGGTGGTTTCCTGCGGAATCCGGTCGACGAGTTCGACGCGGGCTTCTTCGGGATGTCACCGCGCGAGGCGGCCGCGTTGGATCCGCAGCAGCGGTTGCTGCTGGAGGTCACCTGGGAATCGCTGGAGAACGCCGGGATCCCGCCGAACTCGACCGCGGCCGGCGATGTCGGCGTTTACGTCGGCGGGTTCACCTTCGACGCGGCGACGCTGCAGCTGACCGACTCGAACCGGCATCTCGTCGGCTCGGCCACACCGACCGGCGTGAGCATGACGATGCTGGCCGCGCGGTTGTCGTACGCGTTCGACTGGCGCGGTCCGGCGTTGACCCTCGACACCGCTTGCTCGTCATCGCTGGTCGCGTTGCACCACGCGGTGGGCGCGCTCGCCCGCGGGGACTGCGACCTCGCGGTGGCCGCCGGGGTGAACGTGATGGTCAATCCGGTCACCACGGTCCTGATGTCCAAGGGGCAGTTCCTTTCGCCGGATGCCCGGTGCAAGTCGTTCGACCATCGGGCCAACGGCTACGCGCGTGGCGAGGGCGCGGGTGTCTTGCTGCTGAAGCCGTTGCCCGCGGCGGTGCGCGACGGTGACCGCATCCACGCGGTCGTGCGCGGCACGGCGGTGAACCAGGACGGCCGCACGCCGGGGATCACCGTGCCCAGCGTGGCTGCCCAGCGCGCGCTGATCGAGCGGGCCTGCCAGGTCGGGGCCGTCGAGCCCGCGTCTGTCGGGTACTTCGAAGCCCACGGCACCGGTACCGCGGTGGGGGATCCGATCGAGGCGACCGCGATCGGTGACGTGCTGGGTGATTCGTCGCGTACGCATTGGATCGGATCGGTCAAATCGAACTTCGGGCACACCGAGGCGGCGGCAGGCGTCGCCGGGGTGATCAAGGCGGTGCTGTGCCTGGGTAAAGGACTGATCCCGCCGAACCTCCATTTCGAGCGGCCGAATCCGAAGATCCCGTTCGACCGGCTCCCGCTGCGGGTGCCGACGGAGCTGGTGCCGTTCCCGGAGTCGGCGGGACCGCACCGGGCCGGGGTGAACTCGTTCGGCTTCGGCGGGACGAACGCACACGCCATCCTGGAGCAGTGGACGGGACCCGAGCCGGTCGCGGCGCCCGAGGCCGAGGGCGGGCCGGTTCTCCTGCCGCTGTCGGCGCGAAGCCCGGAAGCCCTGCGCGCGCTGGTGGATTCCTACGCGACGGTGCTGGAAAGTCCGGGGAGCCCGTCTCTGCGGCGGGTCGCCCGTGCGGCGTCGCGGCAGCGTGAGCACCATCCACTGCGGACGTTCGTGGTAGGCACGGACGCCCGGGAGGCAGCGGCGAAGCTGCGCGAACTGACTGTCGAGCCGAAGCGGGCGACGCGGCCGGGAAATGCCTTCGTGTACACCGGGATGGGCCCGCAGTGGTGGGGCATGGGTCGTGAACTCCTGGCGACTGAGCCGCGTTTCGCCGAGGTCGTCACGGCTTGCGACGAGGTGCTGGCGAAATTCGGCGTGTGCATGGCGGACGAGCTCAGCCGCGACGAAGCCGAGTCGCGGCTCACGGAGACGTTGTACGCGCAGGTCGCGAATTTCGTGGTCCAAGCGGGGCTTACCGCGTTGTGGCGGGAATGGGGGATCGAACCCGCTTTCGTCGTGGGCCACAGCGTGGGCGAGGTCGCTGCCGCTTACGCGGCGGGCGTGTACACGCTCGAAGACGCCCTCACCATCAGCTTCCACCGCGCGAACCTGCAGTCCCGCCTTGCCGGACGCGGCGCGATGGCGGCCGTGGACCTGCCCGCGGAGGAGATCGCCGCGTACCTGCGGGACGGCGTCGAGGTGGCCGCGGTCAACAGCATGTACGCGACAACGCTGGCCGGGGACCACGACGCCTTGGCGGCGGTGGGCGAGCGGCTGACCGCCGCGGGCGCGTCGGTGAAACCGCTCCGCGTCGAGGTGGCGTACCACAGCCACCAGATGGCGGAGATCCGCGAACCGCTGCTCGCCGCGTTGCGGGGGATTCGCCCGCGCCGTGCGGAAATCCCGCTGTTCTCGACGGTCACCGGCGACCAAGTGGAAGGCCCGGAACTCGACGCGGGCTACTGGTGGCGCAACGTCCGTGAGACGGTCCGCTTCGCCGACGCGTTCCGCCGAGTGCTCACCAGGGCTCCGGGTGCCGTGCTGGAGATCGGGCCGCATCCGGTGCTCGCGTCCGCGATCGACGAGGCGCTGGCCGACCGGACCGACGACATCGTCCGCCTGGCTTCGGCGCACCGCAAGGAACCGCAGCGCGAGTACCTGCTCGCAGCGCTCGGTCACCGGTACGCCGCCGGTGCCGATCCGACGTGGGACCGGGTGCATCCCGGGCCGCGCGAGCACCTGGATCTGCCGCGGTACCCGTGGCAGCGGGAGCGGCATTGGGTGGAATCGGTGGCGTCGCGGGAAAAGCGGCTGGGCACCGGGGACCTGCGGCTCGGTGGACGGCCGGTCGCAGGCGTCACGCCGGTCCACGACATCGAGCTGTCCACCTCGGCGTTGCCGTACCTGAACGATCACCGGATCGGCGAGTCCGTGGTGTTCCCCGGTTCCGGCTACCTGGAGGCCGCGCTGGCCGCTTTCCCGGACGACGAGCCGTGCCTGCTCGAAGACGTCGTGTTCCACCGGCCGTTGGTGCTGGCGCCGTCGTCGATCCCGACGCTGCGGGCGGGCCACGACCCGGCGCGGCAGCTGCTCACCCTGCACAGCCGTACCCAGCCCGACGATCCACTGTGGACGTTGCACGCCGAACTGCGCCACGGCCAGGCAGCCAAGGCGCGGCTGCCCGAACGTCGCACCGAAACGCCCGCCGCGCTGACCGAAGGACTGCCGGAACTCGGGCACGACGAGGTGTACGCCCGGCTCGGCGGTACCGGTCTGAACTACGGTCCGGCGTTCCGCGCCGTGGAGCGGTTGTGGTGGCGGCAGGACAGCCGTGAGGTGTTCGCCGAGCTACGGCTGGACACCGTCGAGCAGGACGGCCACCGGCTGCACCCGGTAGTGCTCGACGCGGCGCTGCAGGCCGTGATCGCCGGCGCGCTGATGCTCGGTGACGGCGTGGAATCCGGCACGTACGTACCGGCCCGGATCGACGCGCTGCGGTTCTTCCGTTCCCCGGCCACGCGGTTGTGGGTGCACGGCCGGGGCAGCGACGCCGCGAGGCCGGGCCGGATCGAGTGCGACCTGTCCCTCGTGACCGACGACGGAGAAGTGGTCGCGGAGATCCGGGGGCTGCGGGCCAGCCGGCTCGCGGAGGCAGCGGACGAGCCGTCGTCGCTGGTCTACGGGCACGAGTGGCAGCCGGAACCGCTGGAGCAGGCCGCGGAGGGGCGGGCGGAGGGCCGGTGGGTCGTCGTCGGATCGTCGGCCACGGCGTCCGGACTCGCTCGAGACCTTGCCGTGGCAGGCGGAGAGGTCGTCGCCGTGGATCCGGCCGATGACGGCTGGCTCGACCGGGTGCTCTCCGCGGCGTCGGCCTGCCGCGGCGTGGTTCACGTGGACAGCTCCGAGGCCGGGGCCACGTGCGCGCCGATCGCCGCGCCGTTGCGGCTCGTGCAGGAACTGCCCGCCGTGCCGTTGGTCCTCGTGACCACGGGTGCACAAGGTGTCTCCACGGTGAACCCGTCGGCGGCTTCGTTGTGGGGCTTCGGCCGCGTCGTCGCCGCCGAACGGCCGGAGCTGGGCTGCCGGTTGGTGGACCTCGCCCCGGGCGTGTCCGGGGAGGCGCTGCTTACCGAAGTCCTGCACGGCGGGGGCGACGACGTCTCCCTCCACCCCGATGGCCGGTATGTGCGGAGGTTGAAGCAGGCCGAAGACGGCTCGGAACTCGACCACGTCCGCACGCGCACCGACCGCACCCCAGTGCGGCTGGCGTCGTCCGCCGGTGAACTCGGTTTCCTCGCCACTACTCGTCGGCCGCCCGGTCCCGGTGAGGTCGAGATCCGGGTATCCCATGTCGGGCTCAACTTCAAAGACGTCCTCAAGCACACCGGCCTGATCGCGCCGCACGCGATCGAGGGCAGCCATTCCGGTGAGACGCTGGGGATGGAATGCGCGGGCACGGTGGTGGCGGTCGGCGACGACGTGGCCGACATCGGGGTTGGGGACGAGGTGTTCGCGCACAGCCGGGACCTGTTCGTCTCGCACGTGACGCTCGAGGCGGTGCGCGTGGTCAAGAAACCGGCCGCGCTGTCCGCCGCGGAGGCGGCGTCGCTGTTCCCGGTGGCCACCGCGCACCTGTCGCTCGTCCGGCTCGCGAAGCTGCGCGCCGGCGAGCGCGTGCTGATCCACTCCGCCGCCGGGGGCGTGGGGCTGGCGGCGGCGCGGATCGCGCAATGGCTCGGCGCGGAGGTGTTCGTCACCGCGGGCAGCGCACAGCGGCGCGATTTCCTGCGCCAGGAGGGCTTCGCGCGGGTCGCCGATTCGCGGTCGTCGTCGTTCGCGGACGACATCCTGGGCTGGACCGGTGGCGCGGGCGTGGACGTGGTGCTGAACTCGTTGCCCGGCAAGATGATCGGCCACAGCCTCCGGGCGATGAGTACTTTCGGCCGGTTCGTCGAGCTGGGCAAGCCGGGGGACGTCGCGGACCACGCGGTGCGGCTCGCCTCGGCCAGGCGGGCGCTGTCGTTCCACTCCTTCGACTACGACCAGATGATGGCTCTGCGCCCCGGCGACGTCCGGGAATGCATGCGGGCAGTCGCGGAACTCTACGAGCGGAAGGCGATCGCGCCGTTGCCGGTCGCCGCGTGGCCGGCCCTCGACGCCGCCGACGCCTTCCGCGCCATGGCGAGTCCCGAGCACCGCGGGAAGATCGTGCTGCGCATGGCCGACGAGGAGGTGCTGGTGCCGGCCTCGTCGATGCCCGGGACGCCAGTCCGGCCGGACCGGACGTACGTCGTCACCGGTGGTCTCGGCGGTCTCGGCCGGACGGTGGCGCGCTGGCTTGCCGAACAGGGCGCGCGGCACCTTGTGCTCGTCGGCCGCAGCGGGGCCACCACACCCGACGCTGAGCGGCTGGTGACAGATCTGACCGCCGAAGGTGTCGAGATACGGGTCGAGAAGGCCGATGTCGGCGACCACGCCCAGGTGCGCGCGCTCCTCGCGGACGTCCGTGCCGAGATGCCCCCGATCGCCGGTGTCGTCCATGCCGCAGCCGATTTCGACGACGTTCTGCTGTCCAACACCGACGCCGCCCGGCTGATCGCGGCGACCCAGCCGAAGGCGGACGGTGCCTGGCATCTGCACCGGGAAACTCTCGGCGACCGCCTCGACTTCTTCGTGCTGTTCTCCTCGTTCGCGGCACAACTGGGCGCGGTCGGCGTGGGCGCGTACGCCGCCGCTAACGAATTCCTCAACGGCCTCGCCCGCTACCGGCGCGCCCAGGGGCTCCCCGCGATCAGCGTCGGCTGGGGAATGATCGACGACGTCGGGGTCGCGGTGAGCCGAGACGGCTTCGTGGGCGATGCCCTTCGCCGCGTCGGCCATCTCGGCATTCCCCCTGCCCGGCTGGTCGCCGAGCTGGGGGCGTTGCTGCACACGCAGCCCGCGGAGGTGTCGGTCGCCGACATCGACTGGCCACGGTGGGTGCGTGCGAATCCGCAGCTCGCGCCGTTGCCGAGGTTCGCCACCGTGGTTCCGGCGAGCCCCGCGGACAGCGGGGACGAGTCCGTCGGGAAGCGTCTGCGGGAGGCGGGCCCGGCTGATCGTGCGTCGATGCTGCCCGCGCTCGTCACGCCGTTGCTGCAGCGCACCACGGGGCTCACCGAGCAGCAGCTCGGTGAGGAGCAGGCGGTCGACGTCGACTCGCTCACCGCGGTCGAGGTGCGGGTGCTGCTGCAGAAGCACCTCGGGGTCGCGGTACCGGCGGTGCGGCTGCAGCGCAGCCTCAGCGTGGGCGTGCTTGTCGATCTTCTTGTCGACGAGCTGGACCGCGCACAGCCCGAAGCAGCCGCCGCCCAGCACGAGATCACCTCGGCGGACGGGCTGGTGATCTACGGCCACCTGAGCGTTCCCCCGGACCCCGGACCGCATCCGGCCGTCGTGGTGTGCACGGCGGGCGAAGGCGGAGCTTTGAACGCCGATGGCGACTACGCGCACCTCAGCGAGCACGCGCCCCTGATCGCCGCCGGGTTCGCGGTCTTCACCGTCGACCAGCGCGGCGCGCCGGGGCACGGTCCCGATTTCACCGAACGGGCCGAAATGGGCGGCGGGGACATCGATGACGTCATCGCGGCTACCGAGTACCTCGCCGATTTGCCGGAGATCGACGGCAGCCGGATCAGCGTCGTGGGCACCAGCCGTGGCGCCTACACCGCGTTGCTGGCGCTGGAACGCCGTCCTGAGCTGTGGCGGCACGCGGCATTGCTGATGGGCCTGTACGACCCGGCCATGCTGGTCGCGGCCGAGCAGGCCCAGCCGGGCACGCTGCTCCCGGCGAACGCCAGGTCCGGCTCGGCCGAGGTCGAAAGCTACTTCGCCGCGCCGGAACGGCAGCCGCTCGACGGCGTCGGCACGCTCGGCACACCGCTGCTGATCGTGCACGGGGACGCGGACTCCGTTGTTCCCCTTGCACAGTCCGAAGAACTCGCCACCCGGGTACGCGAGTCGGGCCTGCCCGCGGAGATGATCACCGTGCCCGGGCTGCCGCACGACAGCGAACACGAAGACCAGGCGTGGATCGACCTGTGGCCCGAGATCGGCCAGTTCCTCCGGGAAGGCACACGATGACGACGCGAACGGAAGCACTGATCATCGGCGCCGGGCTGTCCGGGATCGGGCAGGCCGTGGCATTCGCGCGGTCCGGGATCGATTTCGTGGTGCTGGAGAAGGCGCCGGACCTCGGCGGCACCTGGCGGTCCAACACGTATCCCGGCGCGGCCTGCGACGTCGAAGCACACCTGTATTCGTACTCGCACACCAAAAATCCCTACTGGCGCTCGACCTACGCCGGTCAGGAGGAGATCCTGGGATACCTCCGCGGCGTCGCCCGGCGCCACGGGCTGCTGCCGCGGATCCGCTTCGACACCCGGGTGGTGAGCGCTCGCTGGGACGAGGCCACGGCGGAGTGGACCGTCGAGACCGCGGACGGTGACACCTACGTCAGCCGGTTCCTCGTGCTCGGAGTCGGTGGCCTGCACGTCCCCCGGTTTCCCGAGGTGCCCGGCGCGGCGACCTTCCGGGGCAGCAGCTGGCATACGTCGTGCTGGAACCACGACGTCGACCTGGCGGGCAAGCACGTCGCGCTCGTCGGCGTCGGCGCCTCCGGGGTACAGGTCGCGCCGCACCTGGCCGAACGAGCCGCCTCGCTGACGATCTTCCAGCGAACCGCGCCGTGGGTGCTGCCGAAGGCGGACACGGCGATCCCGGCCTGGCGGCAACGGCTTTTCGCGCGGCTCCCGGCCGTGCATTCGTGGCACCGGCTGGGGATCTACCTGCGACGGGAGAAACGGGGCTTCGGCTTCCACACCCGCCCCGATCTGCTACGCGTCGCCGAGCCGATCGTGCGGCGACGGATCGCCGAGCAGATCGCCGACCCGTCCCTGCGCGCGCTCGTGACACCGGACTACCCGCTGGGCTGCAAGCGAGTCCTGTTCTCTGCCGACTACTACGCGACGCTGAACCGGCCGGACGTGCACGTCGTGGCCGGCGGCCCGGCCGAGATCCGCCCGGACACGATCGTCGACGCGGTCGGCGAGGAACACCGGACCGATGTGCTCGTCTACGCCACCGGATTCGACCTCACCGGCTCGTTCGACCGGATCGAGATCGCCGGCATCGGCGGCCGGCTCCTGAAGGAGGCGTGGCGGGGCGGAACGCACGGCTACCAGGGGCTCGCGGTGCCGGATTTCCCGAATCTGTTCCTGCTCCTGGGACCGAACGGGTTCGCGCCCTACACGAGTGTCGTGCCGAACCTCGAGGCACAGGCCCGCTACGTGGTCCAGGCCGTCCGCACCACCCGCTCGGCCGGCGCCAGGGCCCTGACCGTTCGCCGCGACGCGACCGACCGCTTCCTGGCCGAGACGCGGGCACGCTTCGCCCGGACGGTCTGGGCCCCCGGCAACTGCCGCAACTGGTACCAGAACACCTCGCCTGCCGGAACGGTCCTGTGGCCGGACTCGATCCTGCGCTATCGCCTGCGCCTGCGCACGTTGCGGAAGGGCGACTACGAATTCCTGCCCGCACGGGGATCCGTTCTGGCGGGGAGGCCCGATCGCGAGCGACAGGTGCCTCGCCGCACGTCCGTTCCTGCCGAATAGCGGAGGTTTCTCCGGATTTCGGTGGTGCGGCGGCGGCCAGCGCCGCCGCTGTGACACGAGTGGTGGCCGGTCCGCGATCCGGGCGTGCGGTGGCGCCGTGTCAGCGGCCGTGTCAGCACCGTGGCCATCCGGTGTCAGGACAGCGGGTGATCGTGGCTTCCGTGATCAGCTCATCGATCGCACCCGCACCAGCGGGGCCACCCGAAGCACCTCTCAGGAGAGCACGATGCAGAAGTTCGACACCCCCGCCCCGATCTCCGCCGTCCTGGACATCCCCGCGGGGCGCGTCCAGTTCATCGCCGCCGACCGGGCCGACACCGTGGTCGAGGTTCGGCCCGCGGACGTCTCGAAGAGCCGCGATGTGACGGTGGCGGAACAGACCAAGGTCGAGTACGGCGACGGCGTCCTGCGGATCGAAGCCCCAACGAAGACCCAGTACTTCGGCCCCTCCGGAGCACTCGAGGTGACAGTCCAGCTTCCCGCCGGCTCACAGGTCGAGGCGAAGGCGGCCGCCGCCGAACTCCGCACCGTCGGGCGCCTCGGCGACGTCGTCTTCGACGGCGCGCACAGCACGGTCGAACTCGACGAAACCGGCAGCGTCCGCCTCACCGCCCACGCGGGCGACGTCTCGGTCGGCCGCCTTGGCGGCGCCGCGGAGATCAGCACCCAGAAGGGCGACATCCGCATCGCCGAGGCCGCCCTCGGCACGGTCACGCTGCGCACCGAATACGGCGCGATCTCGATCGGCGCCGCGCACGGGGTCTCGGCCTCCCTGGACGCCGGCACCTCCTGCGGCCGGATCCGCAATTCCCTCAAGAACACCGAGGGCGACGCCCAGCTCGACATCCACGCGACCACCGCTTACGGCGACATCACCGCCCACAGCCTCTGAGCACCAGCCGACCGGCTCAGCCACCGGCGAACCACTATCCCGCCAAAGCCGGGTCGCCCGGCAGGAAAAATCCCGCGGGCGACCCGGCCTCAGCAATCCAGGCACCCCATCCGGGACAGGCGGGGTGTCCCGGCTGTCCCGGAGTCGCCGGGATGCACGGGACACTCGGCGTGGAGGTGCCGGGGGTGCCCGGCGTGCATGGCACGTCGGTGAGCCTCAGCGCGTGCGGCGTTCCGGGCACGCTCGGGCCGCCGCACGTCTGCGCGGGTGCCGGGGTGTCCGCGTTCGCGATCGGCGCGAACGCGGCCGGGCCGGCGAGGGCCATGCCCGCCAGGGCGATCGAGCCAAGAAGACGGGACGGTCGCATGATTTCCTCCGTGTGGTTCTCGGTGTTCCGGTTGATCGCCGGAGGTGGCTGAGCGTGCCAGCGGGTCCGTGAGATCGTCCGTACCGGTGGTGTCGCTCTCGCGGTGACCGTGGCGCTGGCCGCGTTGCTCGGCTGGTTCCTTGCCCGGCGGGTGCTGTCCCCGGTCCGCCGCATCTCGGAGACCGCGCGGCGGGTCGCCGAGCGGGACCTGGGCGCCCGCATCGGGTTGCGCGGCCCGGACGACGACGTGAAGGAACTCGCCGACACCTTCGACGCCATGCTGGCCAGGCTGCAGCACTCGTTCACCGCGCAGAGCCGGTTCATCGCGAACGCGGCCCACGAGCTGCGCACCCCCGTCGCGGGCACCCGCGCACTCGCCGAGGTGGCGCTCGCGCGGCGCGAGCACCGATGCCATCGAACTCGCGACCAAGGTACAGGCCAACACACTGCGCCAGGAACGGCTGATCGCCAGTCTGCTCGTGCTCGCGCGGAGCGCCGAAACCGTGGACACGACCGACACCGTCGACCTGGCGGAGCTCGTTTCGGACGTACTGCGCGCATCCCCGGAGACCGGTGCGCGGATCGATGTGCGTGCCGACCTCGAACCGGCCTCCGCCGGAGGCGACCGGGTGCGGCAGCCCCGCGGCTCCGGGCTCGGTCTGTCCGTGGTGCAGGCCATCGCCGAGGCACACGGCGGCTCGGCGACCGCCACCCCGCACCCCGGCGGAGGACTCGCCGTCTCGGTCACGCTTCCCTCCCGGGCCACGCCGACGCCCGGGGCCGTCCCTGACCACCCCGCCCGCCACGACCTCGCACGCTGGAAGGGCCAACCGGCCGCGGGATCCCCCGCCTGATCGGCTCAGCCGATCGATGGCCTCGCGCCGAACATCCCCTTCTGCCGCACAGCGCGCGTTCGGACTCGTCGACGGCGCCGTTCCTGCCGGTCCGAGATGGGTCAGTGCCACCCGTTCTGGTCCTCATCGGCATCCCGCGTCGCCAATCGGCGGGCCGATCTCCTGGGGGACGAGATCGGCCCGCCTTGTGGCGGCCTGGCGCGAGGGGGGAGTGGGAGCCAGGCCGGTCTGACGCGTCCACACCGAACACGGTTCCCGGCCGGAGGGCGCGGGCCGCGGCGTGGTGCGGACGCTGTCGGCGAAAGATCGGCTAGATCATGCCTGCCCGCATGGCGAACGCGACCGCGTGCGAGCGGTTGCGCAGGCCACATCGGGACATCAGGATTCGCAGTATCTTCTTCACCATGCTGTCGGAATAGGCGAGTTTGGCGGCGATCTGTTCGGTGTCGTACCCGTCCGCCACCATCCGAAGCACCTCGCACTCCCGTGTGGACAGACCGCTCATCGTGAGCCCGATCGGTTTGAGCACGTCATCTCGCACCCGTTCGAACTGGCCGAGCAGGCCTGCCTGCAGCCGGGGCGGGAGGTACACCATCCCCCGGCTGACCCCGACGATCGTCCACGCCAACGCATCGGCCTTGATGTCCTTCATCGGCAGCACCGCGGTCATACCGCACTCGATCGCCGCCATCAGCGCGTTGTCCGGGAACTCTTCGGTGATGACCACGCAGCGCGGCGGCATCGTCAAGCCCGCTCGCGCCTTCTTCAACGACGAGAACGTCTGCTCGGAAAGTGACCTCTCGGCCACCACGACCACCTCGGCAGCCGCGAGATCGTCGGTGTCGGTCAACACCGTCACCTGGCGGTCGCCGTCGAGCATGCTCGTCAAACCGGCCCTGGTCATCGCGTCCGACGCGTGCACTGCCACCGGCACACGCGTCACGGCAACTGGCGCCACACACCCATCATTCATCGCTGAGATTCCCTCGATTTGGACCGAGAACGAACGACAATCCAGATCGGAAGCAGTTCGGTGCTTCCACCGCGTCCATTGCCCACGGCTGCTCCGAACCGCCGATCCCTGTGTTTGATCTTCGTCACCGAAGCCGGTGCTCACCAGGCCAACGCCGTACTCACTAGTGCTCACCTGTGCCCGGACAGCACGCCAGGAAACCGGCCGGGCACCGCGCGTCGCGCTATCGGCCCCGTGAACGAGACCCAGGTCACCACAGTGCCCGCACCGAGCGCCAGGGTTCCCCGGACACGTACGGGTGGCCCGAAGCGCACAACCCCGCACAACCCCGCAGCCGCACTGAAGAATCGGCTAATATCCGGTTTCGGCTGATCGGATATCCGCACTGATGTGAAAACGGTCACCGCGACCGGCAACGCAAACTAGCGAAAGCAACCAGGGTGGACTGGCGGAATCATCTGAGCGACTACTGCGAGCGGGGCTCGGCGGCGTTCTGGGCCGAACCGGTCAACGCCTTGAGCAACCTGGTGTTCGTCGTCGCGGCGTTGATGATCTGGCGGATGCAGCGCAGGGCCGGTGCCCGGGCCCCGGCGAGCCTCACCGTGCTCGTGGTGTTGATGGCGGTGATCGGTGTGGGCAGTTTCGTGTTCCACACCGTGGCCACCGCGTGGTCGCAGGTGCTGGACGTGGTGCCGATCGGCGTGTTCGTCTGCTGCTACGTCGCCTCGTACCTGCGGTGGTTCTGGCAGTGGACCTGGCAGCGCGCGTGGCTGGGGGTACTGCTGTTCGCCGGGTTGTGCGCCGCTGCCGTATTCGTCTTCGGCAGCCGTACCGCGAACGGTTCGCTGCCCTACCTTCCAGTGCTGGTGACACTCGTCGGTTTCACCGTGGCACTCGCCTCGTCCGGTGAGCGGGAACGCGTCCGGCACTGGCACGCGTTCGCCTTGGCCTCGGTCATGTTCGCGGGCGCCCTGTTCTTCCGCACCTTCGATTTCGCGTTCTGCGCCGGCTTTCCGCTCGGTACGCACTTCCTCTGGCACGTGCTCAACGGTGCCGTGCTGTTCGTGCTGTCCCGCGCGCTGGTCGGGCGCTGGCGGTCAGCCCGCCGCGCACCTGCCTAGCCGCGGAACTCGGAGCTGCCTCATTTGATACGAAGTCCGGCACGCCATGCTCTGGTGCTGCCGACGGGTGGCGTGAAGCCCGGCCGGAGTTCACTGTGGTCCTCGGCCACCGCCGGTGCGCTCAGCCGGGTTCGAGGAGTTCGGCCAGCCGGAGGGTGTCTTCGAGGTAGCGCTGGTAGGGGAACCCGGCCGCGATGAGTGCGGTGCGGAATTCGT
>NZ_BAAANN010000043.1:0-78545 GCF_039529815.1 Amycolatopsis minnesotensis
ACGAATTCCGCACCGCACTCATCGCGGCCGGGTTCCCCTACCAGCGCTACCTCGAAGACACCCTCCGGCTGGCCGAACTCCTCGAACCCGGCTGAGCACAGTTCTCCGCGCTCCCTCTCGCGGTGCGACCGGTTCCACCGCGAGAGGCCCACTCACCCGGCTTGGTCCGGCTGTTCGGGCGCGCAACTGATCAGCAGCCGGGCGGTGTGCGCGATGTGGTCGCGCAGCAACTCCTGCGCGTGGACGGCGTCGCGCGCGAGAACGGCGTCGAGCAGGGCTCGATGCTCGGCGGCGACGTCACGGCCGGGTTCGTTGCCGATCGATACCGACCACTGCCGGTACAGTTCGGCCTCCTGCCGCAACGACCGCGCCGCGTCGAGCAGCCGCTGGTTGCCGCACCCGGCCAGCAGCGCGTGGTGGAAGGCCGCGTGCGCCTGCGACCACTCGTCGGCCAAGTGGTCCGGATCCGCCGGGTCGCGGTACGGCGTGCGTTCCAGAAGGTGGTGCGCGGCAACGGCATCGGCCTCCCAGCGCGTGTCGCCCTCCCGCACCGACAGCCCCAGCACCAGGGATTCGATCTCCACCCGCGCCTGCGTCAGCTCGGCCAGGTCCCGCTGGGACAGCGGCCGGACCAGGTAGCCCAGTCGCGGCCTGGCCACCACCAGCCCTTCGGCGACCAGTCGCGTCAGCGCCTCGCGGGTAGCGCCGACGCTCACTTTGTAGCGGTCGGCCAGGTCAGGGAACTTGAGCCGCCCACCCGGCGACAGCCGACCGGCGAGTATGTCGGCCCGTAACGCCTGGTGGATGCCGTCGGTGCGGGTCGCCCCGCCGCTCTTGGTCATGCCACCCATCCTAGCACTTTACGAATCTTCCTTGAACTTTCGAAAGTTTGGGGCTAGTTTCGAATTTATCCGCAGAACCTGCCCCGCACGAGGAGCCATCGATGCCCGCGAACGACCTTCGACGCCCGACCGTTTTCCGCGCCGGGACGGTCCTCACCATGGATTCGGGCCGCACCGTGCTCGAAGGCCACGACGTGCTCGTGGTCGACGGCCGGATCGCCGCGATCGGTGTCGATCTCGTCGTTCCTGACGGCACCGACGAGATCGACGCCCGCGGCGGCGTCGTCATGCCCGGGATGGTGGACACCCACCGGCACATGTGGCAGACCACGACCCGCGGCTACGGCGCCGACTGGACGCTCACGCAGTACTTCGTGTGGTTCTACCTCAACTGGGGCAAGAAGTTCCGGCCGCAGGACATCCACGCCGGGAACCTCCTCGGCGCGCTGGAGGCGATCGACGCCGGGGTCACCACCTGCGTGGACTGGTCGCACGGCCTGCAGACGATCGACCACGCCGACGCCGCGGTCGACGCGCTCGCCTCGGTGCCGGGGAAGTTCGTGCTGGCCTACGGCAACATCCAGGACGCGCCCGCGAACTGGACCGGCACACCCGAGTTCCGCAAGTTCTTCGCCCGCCGGTCCGGCGATCTCGACGGCTTCCAGATCGCGTTCGACGTCACCGGCGATCCTGCCTTCCCCGAGCGGCCCGCGTTCGAAGTCGCCCGTGAACTCGACCTGGCGGTGACCACGCACGCCGGGGTCTGGGGCGCGACCGGCGACGACGCCGTGCGCCTGATCCACGAGCACGGTTACGGCGAAGCCAGGACGGTGTACGTACACGCCTCGACGCTTTCGGCGGATTCCTACGCCCGGATCGCGGCGACCGGCGGATCGGTGTCGGTGTCCACCGAAAGCGAGCAGAGTGCCGGGCAGGGCTATCCCGCGATGGCCGCCCTGCAAGCGCACGGCATCCCGATCTCGCTGTCGCTGGACAGCTGCGTGCTCTGCAGCGGCGACCTGTTCTCCGCCATGCGCACGACGCTCGGTGCCGCCCGCGCCTACGAGCACCAAGAGGCACACGCGCGCGGGGAAACCGTCACCCACGCCTCCCTGCACGCCGACCAGGTCGTCGAATGGGCCACGCGAGGTGGCGCGCGAGCGCTCGGGCGGGACAGTGAGATCGGTAGCGTGGAGGTCGGCAAGAAGGCGGATCTCGTGCTCGTCCGCAACGACGACTCGCCGGCGATGATGCCGGTGCTGAACCCGCACGGACACGTCGTCCTGCACGCTCAGCGCGCCGACGTCGACACGGTCCTCGTCGACGGCCGGATCGTGAAGCGGGGAGGCCACCTCGTCGGCGTCGACCTGGCCGGTGCGCGTCGCGCGGTCGAGGCGACGGTCGACCACCTGCGGGCCGAGCTCGGCGAGCAGGCCTGGCGCGAGGGCATGAACCCGGACATCCCCGAAACCAAGATCCTCGACAACCCCTACACCTACACCTACACCGACTACCGGTCAGCGGCCACGCACGGCTGACCCGGCCGGATCCAGGAAAGGCGAAACTGATGAAACTGGCCAATGTGGACGGTCGCGCGGTACTGCTGACCGCCGACGACAAGGGAATCGACGTCGAGACGGCATCCGGCGGCAAGTTCGGCCCCGGCCTCGCGTCGGTCTACGAGAACTGGGACGGGTTCCGGGCTTGGGCGGCACAATCGCCTGCCGGACCCGATACCGCCTTCACCCGCGCACAGCTGGGTCCGCCCTCGCCGAGCCCGCGGCAGATCGTCGCGATCGGCTTGAACTACGACACCCACGCCTTCGAGTCCGGCTTCGCCGCACCGGACGGACTCCCCCCGACGTTCACCAAGTTCGTTTCCGCGCTGGCCGGTCCCGATGTGGAAGTCGCGCTGCCCGCCGACGGTGACGTGGACTGGGAGGTGGAACTCGTCGCGGTCATCGGCCGGACCGTCACCCGCGTCACGGAATCCGAAGCCTGGGACCACGTCGCCGGGGTGACGATCGGACAGGACCTCTCCGAGCGCATCTCGCAGCTGGCCGGCCCCGCCCCGCAGTTCAGCCTGGGAAAGTCGTTCCCGAACTTCGCGCCGACCGGACCGTGGCTGGTCACGCCGGACGACCTGGCGGATCGGGACGACCTGGCACTCGGCTGCGCGGTCGACGGCGAGACCATGCAGGACGGCCGCACCCGCGAGCTGATCTTCCCGGTCGCCAGGCTGGTTTCCGAGCTGTCGCGGACGATCACCTTGTACCCCGGCGACCTCATCTTCACCGGTACCCCGGCGGGTGTGGGCTTGGGCCGCACGCCGAAACGATTCCTGCAGGCCGGTGAACGGCTCGTCAGCTGGATCGAAGGCATCGGCGAAATGCGCCAGTCCTTCGTCTTGGAGGAGGACTGACATGGGAATGCACCGCCTCACCCGAGTCACCATGGGTGTCCCGAACGTCGCGGAAACCATCGCCTACTACGCCGATTTCGGGCTCACCCACCGCAGGAGCGGGGTCTTCACCACGCTCGAAGGCGGGGAACAGCTTCAAGTCCGGCACGCCCCGTACCGCCAGCTACTCGAACTCGGGGTGGGCGTCGACGACGCCGACGACATCGCGCGGACGGCGGCGCGGCTGGACCGCCTCGGCGTGGCAGGCGGCACGGACGGCACCGCGGTCACCGCGATCGAGCCGGTTTCCGGTTTCACCGTCCGCGTCGAGATTTCGCCGAGGATCGCGCAACAGCCGGTGCCGGCCACTCCGTACAACGGACCCGGCCGCATCGAGCGGTACGGCCGCGCGCCCGGCGTGCTGCGCGAATACCCGATCCAGCCCAAGAAGCTCGGCCACTGCGTGGTGGGCACCACCGATCTCGAAGCCACCATGCGGTTCTTCACCGACGGGCTCGGTTTCAAGGTCAGCGACTACATCGGGGACAAGGGCGCCTTCATGCGCTGCTCGGCCGATCACCACAACGTGCTGGCGCTCGCGGCACCGGTGAACTTCCTGCACCACACCTCCTGGCAGGTCGACGACATCGACGACGTCGGGCGCGGTGCGGCGGCGATGCTGGCGGGCCATCCCGACCGGCACGTCTGGGGCCTCGGCAGGCACCACGCGGGATCCAACTTCTTCTGGTACCTCAAGGATCCGGCGGGGAACTTCAGCGAGTACTACGCCGACATGGACTGCATCCCCGAGGACGAGATCTGGACCCCGGAGGTCTTCGAGGGCGTACAGGGCCTGTTCAGCTGGGGTCCGCCACCGCCACCGTCCTTCCTGGAACCGGACGACCTCGCCGCGCTGATGACCGGACAGCACCACGTCGGATAGCGGCAGATAAACGCTTTCGCCACGGCAGAAGAAAACGGCGAGATCAGCAGGTCTCGCGGCACATCGAAAGGAAAATCATGTCAGTCGACCTGTACGCCCCCCAGATCCCGGACAACCTGAACATCCGGTTCGTCGAAAACCGCATCGTCATCAACCGCCCGGCACAGGAGGTGTACGACTGGGTCACCACCTGGGCGAACCTGCCGAAATGGCTGCCGATGGCCTCGGACACCGAAGTGCGGCGCGGCAAGGAAGGCGTCCCCGCCGAACTCGGCGACGTACTGCTCGAAAACATCGTCCCGGAACTGAACGAGAAGCCGAAGCTCTACACCGTGGTGGCGCGGGTCCCCGGCAAGCTGTGGACGGTGGTCGGCAGGGACGTGCTCGACGACGGCACCCCGGCACCGGCGATGCACGCGATCGCCACCTTCACCACCTTCGACCTCGGTGACGGGACGACCCTGTTCTGCCGCCTGTTCGAGCGCCTGATCCCGGCCACCGAGCCGCCCGGACCGCACCCGGTCGAAGACCCGGCCCGCATCCAGCCCGGCCTCGAACTGATCAAGGCGCACGTAGAGGGCGAGGCGAGCTGACTCCTCGCATGCCCCGAAGGTGACCATCAGGCGGTTACGCCCCCCGAAAGTCACCTTCGGGGCATACCCGACCACCCGCCGACCCTGAAGGTCACAGCAACCGTATTACGGTATTATGGTAACTGCAGCCGACAACCGGAGGGCCGGATGACCACCACCGCCGAACAGGATCCCCAGGGCTACATCGACGACATGGCACGCGAACGCGGCTACGTCCTCGACTACCACAAGGTGCTGGCCAAGCAGGACTTCGACGTGCTACGGGCCGCCAACGGTCTCGTCGGCGCCGCTTACCTCGACCAGCGGACGCTGGACCGCGGGACGAAGGAGCTGATCTTCATCGTCAGCCTCACCGTGCTGCGCGCCGCGAAGGGGCACATCCAGAGCCACATCAAGGTGGCCCTCGACCTCGGAGTCACCCCGCGGGAGATCTTGGAGGCGATCGAGATCTCGTTGCCGGAGGCCGGAATCGTGGCCTTCCAGACCGGTTTCGAGGCCTGGCGCGAGATCGTCGGCGCGGAGGGTCTCGAACCGACCGTCGCCGCCTTCCAGGGCTGACTCGCCGTCCGTGCACGAAAGGGAAAGCGACCATGGCGGACGCCGTCACCTTCATCGGACTCGGCACGATGGGGCAGCCCATGGTCCGCAATCTCGCGCGATCCGTGCCGGTCGCGGCGTACGACGCGGACCGTGCCGCGATCGACGCGGCCACCCGGAACGAGGGGGTGGCGGCGCTGTCGAACCTCCTCGACGAGGCCGACGCCGACGTCGTGATCCTCATGCTGCCCAACAGCACGGTCGTCGAGCGGGTGCTCGGCGATCCCAGCGCCGCGGGGAGCTTCGCGAATCGTCTGCGGCCGGGCGCGCTGGTCGTCGACATGGGATCGTCGGCGCCCCGCGCGACCCGGGAACTGGCCGCGCGGCTCCGGGAGCGCGACGTGGCGATCGTGGACGCGCCGGTTTCCGGCGGTCCGCGCAAGGCCGCGACGGCCGAGCTGACGATCATGGCGGGCGGCTCGTTCGAAGACTACGAGCGGGCCCTGCCACTGCTGCGCGCGATGGGCACCTCGGTGACGCACGTCGGTGACGCCGGTTCCGCGCACGCGTTGAAGGCGCTCAACAACCTGCTCTCGGCCATCGGCCTGGTCGGGGCGCTCGAAGTGCTCACCACGGGCACCAAGTTCGGCCTTGACCCGAGGATCATGCTCGAGGTCATCAACGCCTCCACCGGCCGCAACCAGTCGACCGAGGTCAAGATCGGGCCGGAGGTGCTGGACGGGCGGTACGGGGTCGGGTTCTCGCTTCCGTTGACCGTCAAGGACATCACCACCGCGCTGGACCTCTCGACGTCACTCGGGCTGGCGCCCGAGGTGGCGCAGGCGTGCGTCCGGTTCTGCCAAGCCGCGCTCGCCGGTCTGGGCGAGGAGAACCCGGACCAGTCGGAGATCGCCCGGTACCTGGCGAAGGTGACCGGTGTCGACCTGACCCGCTGACCCGTGCCGCCGTCGCGTCCACCGGGTCCCGCGTACTACGGTGATACCGTCATGGACCGGTGACGAGGAGGCGGCCACGTGGCAGGACAACGAGTGCGGCGGGTCGCCGCGCCGCTGCGGACCCAGGTTCTCGAAGCGCTGCGGCAGGATGTCCTCGCCGCGGAGTTCGAGCCGGGTGAGCGGCTGGTCGAGGCGCGGCTGTGCGCGCGGTACGAGGTTTCCCGCACGGTCGTCCGCGAAGTCCTGCGGCAGCTGGAGTCCGAGGGACTGGTGACCACGGTGCCCAACCGCGGCCCGGTCGTCACCGAGCTGACCGCTGCCGACGCCGAAGCTCTGTTCGAGGTGCGTGGCGCGCTCGAAGGTCTGGCCGGTGCCCTGTTCGCCGAGCGGGCCACCGCCGAGCAGCGCGAGCGAATGGGCAAGGTGATCCGGCGGTACGCCCGCACCCACCGCAAGGCCGAGCTGGCCGAGCGGCTGGCGATGAAGGACGAGTTCTACGACATCCTGATCGCCGGGGCGGCGAACCCGGTCATCGATTCCACGCTGCGCGGCATCCACGCCCGCGTGCAGATGTTGCGCGGGTTGTCCCTGCGGGCGCGGGGGCGCGGGCCGGAAACCGTCCGGGAGCTGACCGCCATCCACGAGGCCGCGGCGGTCACGGCTGACGCCGCCGCCGCTCGTGCGGCGTGCGAGGAGCACGTCCGCAACGCCGCGGCCACCGCGTTGCGCGAACTCGCCGCACAGCACCCCGGACCGCACGTCGGCTGAGAGCCGTGCCCCCGCCGCCGGGGGCAGCGGGGGCACGACCGTCCTATTCGGACATCACTGCGGCCAGCAGTCCGGCCGTCGCCTCGGGGGATTCGGCGGGGAAGTGGTGGCTGCCGAGGTCGACCAGCTCGATCCGCATGCGGTCGCCGTAGCGGTCGATGGCTTCCTGCGTGATGATCGTGCGCACCGCGAACAGCACGTGCGGCTGCGCGACCTCCCGCAGCGCGGCGTCCATGTCCCAGCGCAGCATGCCTTCCAGGGAGCGCAGTCCCGCGGGCTGGCGTACCGCGCCCATCCTCTTGGTGTAGGCGTCCACCAGTGCCGGGTCGGTGCCGGGGGGTGACCCCGCCTCGACCATGCCCCGCATCGCCCCGGCGAAGTCCTCGCGGAACGGCAGCAGCACCGCTTCGGCCTGGGCCTCGTCCTGCGCGGGGAACAGCGACAGGTAGTGCACGGCCTCGAGCGTGACCACGCGGGTGACCGTGTCCGGCAGCTGCCGGGCGGTTTCTATCGCGACCGCCCCGCCCAGCGAGTGCCCGGCGACGACACACGAGCCGACGGACTCCGCCGCCAGCACGGCCGCCACGTCGCGGGCGAACTCCTCGATCGTCCAGACCTCCCGGGCGCTGCGGGAGTCCCCGTGCTCGGCGAGGTCGATCGCCAGTACGCGCAGGTGCGGCGGGAGGAAGCCGGTGATCGCGTCGAAGTCGTGGCGGTCGCAGCCCCAGCCGTGGATGAGCGCCAGTACCGGCCCGTCTGCCGGACCGCTGGCGGTGTAGCGGATGGTCGTGTCGTCGGGACGCCGGACCTCGCGGTCTTCGGTGCTGGCTCGCATAGCGATTTCCTTTCAGGTGGGGAAATCCGGCGCTCAGAGCGCGCGGTGGTACCGGACGGGCCAGGCTTCCTTGTCAGCGGGACGGTCGCGCAGGGCGAGGTACGGGTCGCGCAGCAGGGGACGGCCCATCAGCACGGCGTCGGCCTCGCCGTCGCCCACGATCCGGCGGGCCGTCGCCAGATCGCTGATCTGCCCGACCGGGGCGACCGCGAGCCCCGACGCCTCCTTGAGCGCGGTCGCGAACCCGACGTTCACCCCGTCCCGCACCGGCGGGCGGGCCTCGGCGTCGCGCACCAGTACGCCGGAGCTGACGTCGAGGAGGTCGATGCCCGCGGCAGCCAGTTCCTTGCCGAACTCCGCGGCGTCCTCGATGGTGATGCCGCCCCCGATCCAGTCAGTGGCGGTGACGCGGACGAAAACGGGCTTGTCCGCCGGAAGGGCTTCCCTGACCGCGCGCGCCACGCGCAGCGGGAGGCGCATCCGGTTCTGCGGGGTCCCGCCGTACTCATCGGTCCGGTGGTTGGCCAGCGGGGACAGGAACTGGTGCAGGAGGTACCCGTGCGCGGCGTGGATCTCGACGGCCTGGTACCCGGCGAGGTGGGCCATCCTGGTCGCCTGCGCGAAGGCCGCGACGACCTCGTCGAGATCGGCCTCGCTCGCTTCACGGGGCATGGCGAGGTCCCCGAACGGGATGGCCGAGGGCGCGAACAGGTCCCAGCCGCCGTCGGCCGCTCCCACCGGGCCGTTCTGCCCCGCGCCTTCCCATGGCACCTGGTGCGATCCCTTCCGGCCGGCGGCCAGCAGCTGGATCGCGGGCACCGCGCCGTGCCCGGCGATGAACGAGGTGAGGCGGCGATGCGCGAGTGCCTGCTCCTCGGTCCAGATCCCGAGGTCCGCCGAGGTGGTCCGGTGCAGCGGCCCGACCGCGGTGGACTCGACCATGACCAGGCCGACCCCACCGACCGCGCGCGGGCCGTAGTGCGCCAGGTGCCAGTCGGCCGGCATTCCGTCGGGTCCCGCGGCGTACTGGGCCATCGGGGACATCCACACCCGGTTGGGCACCGTGATCCCCCGCAGCCGCAACGGGTTCATCTCCTGGCCGGGCAATTCCGTGCTGGGCACAGCTGAACTCACTTCCTCACGAGTTTCCGACGACCACAATACTGGCTGTTGATAGATGAGAATACCGTATTACGGTAATCCAATCGGCGGGACGAATACCAGCGGTTGAGACGAGAAGCACGAGCCGTACCGGACCGCATTCCCTTTGTCCGTCCGGAGTTGTACCGTCCACTCCGGACACATCGCACCTCAGGGAGAACCGTGGCAGCCGAAGAACAGAGCGTCGCGGTCGGCGGCCCGGCCCGTGACGTGCCCCCGGTCAGGATGACCGGCGAGCAGCGAAAGGCGATCCTCGCCGGGCCGCCCGGCAACGCGATCGAGTACCTGGACTGGGGAATCTACGCGTCCCTGTCCCGGTCTTCGCGGATCAGTTCCTTCCCCGTGGCGATTCCACCGCCGCGTTCCTGTCCGCACCGGCGATCTTCGCGGTGGGCTCCTTCGTCCGCCCGAACTGTTCCCCACCAGGGTGCGCACGACCGGGACCGGTCCGCCCTAGTCGGCCGCGAGCAGGCGGCTGATCTCGGCTGCCGCGTCCACCACCAGCGGCGCGAAGGTCTTCTCCTTGGCGCGGCTGTACCGCATCTCCGGGACGGCGAGCGTGACCGCCGCGATCGGGCGCCCGGCGGGATTCGTGATGGCCGCGCCGATCGACGCCACCTGCGGGCGGTACCACGAGGAGGAGCCGTTGAGCGCGTATCCGCGCTTCACCGTCCGGGCGATCTCCCGCCGAAGCTCCGCGACGTCCGGCACGGGGGCGTCGGCGAACTCCGTGAGCTCGTTCCGCAGCAGTTCTTCGACTTCGGCGTCTTCGAGCAACGCCATGATCGCCGTGCCCCCCGAACTCGCGCGCAGGGGCACCCGGGTGCCGACCTCGAGGAAGACACGGACGACCTGGTCGGAGTCTTCCCTGGCGAGGACGACGAGACACTCGCCGTCGCGCTCGCCGAGCATGATCGTCTCGCCCGTCTCCCCCGCGAGGCGCTGGACGACCGGCTCCGCCACTTCCCGGAGGTCCCGCTCCCCCGTACCGCGCAGGCCGAGGGCCAGTACCTTCCTCGTCACACCCCACCGCGCGCGCTCGGCGTCCACGACCTTGAGCCAGCCTGCCTGCTGGAGCGTCACCAGGCACCGCTGCACGGTGCCCTTCGGAATCTCCGTCGCCCTGGCCAGCGCCGAGACGCCGATCGGTTGCCGCACGGCGACTTCTTCGAACACCCGCAAGGTGTTCAGGACGCTGTTCATCGACCGGACACTGCCGGCCGGCTTGTCCGCTGCTTCCGCGTGCATGAACCCACCGTATCACTAGATGATCCAGCGTTTCTCATTGCAACACAACTCTTCCTGGACTAGGCTACGATACATCGTTTCGCGATACGAAACGGAGTGCCCATGGATCTTGTTGTGACAGGGGACGTCGTCGCCGCGGGATGGCCTCGGCGACCGGACTTCGCGCGTGCCGGGCCGGGAGATCCGGCATTCGGCTTGCTCCGGGGCGGCGACCTGGCGATCGGCAACCTCGAGGTTCCCCTTACCGAATCCGGCGTGCGCGCCGAAAACCGGTCACGATGCGCGCTCGATCCTCGCCCGGTTCTCCGCGATGTCACGGGAACTTGATCCGTCCATTGTGGTCGACGACGACGGGCGCGTACGGCGAACAACGAAGGAGGAAGCATGAGTGAACCGTGGCAGTGGGACGAACAGACCTGGCGCGGGCACGTCGAACGCGTGCGCGCGGGGCGTCCGTTGCGGCCGGAGTCCTGGCCTGGTGGCGCCAAGGTGGCGGTGACGTTGTCGTTCGACTCCGACCACGAGACGATCCCGCTACGCGACGCCGAGGTGCTGCCAGGCAAGCTTTCGCAGGGCGAGTACGGCGCGCGGGTCGGCGTACCCCGGATCCTGAAGCTGCTCGACCGGTTCGAGGCGCCGTCGACGTTCTTCATGCCCGCCGTGTCCGCGCTCCTGCACGACGGCGAGGCGAAGTCCTATGTGGACGCCGGGCACGAGATCGCGCTGCACGGCTGGATCCACGAACGCAACACCCAGGTGCCGCCCGAGGCCGAACGCGACCTCGCCTTCCGGGCCGCGGACACGTTGGAACGCCTCACCGGCACGCGGCCGGTCGGCATCCGCACCCCGTCGTGGGACTTCTCCGAGCACTCGCTGCGGATCATCCGCGAGCTGGGCCTGACCTACGACTCGTCGCTGATGGCCGATGACGACTGCTACGAGATCGTCGCCGACGGCGAGCCCACCGGCATCGTCGAGCTGCCGGTGGAATGGATCCGCGACGACATGCCGTACTTCATGATGGAACGGTTCGGGGCGCAGCGCCCGTACACCCCGCCACGCGGAGTGCTGTCGATCTGGCGCGACGAGTTCGACCTCGCCCGCGCCGAGGGCGGCATCTTCCAGCTCACCCTGCACCCGCACGTCATCGGGCACCGCTCGCGCATCACGATCCTCACCGAGCTCCTCGAACACATCGCCTCGCACGAGGACGTCTGGTTCGCCACGCACGCCCAGATCGCCGACCACGTATCCCTCGGAAAAGACCTCGCACGATGACCGGCGCCGAGGAGCGCATCGAGCGCGCGTTCGAGCAGAACCTGGCCTCGGTGCTGGAGCTTTCGCACCGGATCAACGCCAACCCCGAACTGGCCTTCGAGGAACACGAGACCTCGGCCGCGCTGATCGAAATGCTGGAAGCCGGGCAGTTCACCGTGGAGAAAGGGGTGGCGGGCCTGCCGACGGCGTTCGTCGCCTCGGCCGGGTCCAGTGACTTCGCGTTCGGTCTGTGCGCGGAAATGGACGCGCTTCCCGGCATCGGGCACGGCTGCGGTCACAACGCCATCGCCGCCGCCGCGGTCGGCGCCGCACTGGCATTGGCCCCCTACGCCGGCGAACTCGGCCTGACGGTGCGCGTCTTCGGCACCCCCGCCGAGGAAAACGGGACCGGCAAGGAGATCATGGTCAACCGCGGTGTCTTCGACGACACCCACGCGGCCATGATGGTGCACCCGGCGCTCAAGGACGTCGTCGTCCCGCACCTGCGCGC
Organism: Amycolatopsis minnesotensis; assembly: GCF_039529815.1. Taxonomy (NCBI): domain Bacteria; kingdom Bacillati; phylum Actinomycetota; class Actinomycetes; order Pseudonocardiales; family Pseudonocardiaceae; genus Amycolatopsis; species Amycolatopsis minnesotensis. The sequence goes on from NZ_BAAANN010000043.1 coordinate 12,053, forward strand.
TTCGCGGTCATGGCAGGTGGCCTACACCGGAGTCGGCGGGCACGCCTCGCGTCCGTGGAGCGCGTTGAACGCCGGGGACGCGACGGTCCTCGCCCAGACCGCGATCGGCCTGCTGCGCCAGCAACTGCGCGACGGCATCCGGGTGCACCACGTCGTCAAGGAAGCCGGGACCGCCGTCAACGTCATCCCCGACCACGCGGTCGTCGACTGCATGATCCGCGCGGACACCATCGACGAGGTCGACGAAGTGTGGGAACGGGTGCGGCGCTGCTTCGACGCGGGAGCGGTGGCCACCGGCACCAGCGCCGAGTACACCGCGCTGCCCTCCATCTACCGCGAATTCCGGCACGACCCCGATCTCACCCCGCTGTTCGAAAAGCACGCGAAAGCCGCGGGCCGGACCTTCCCCGACTACCCGGACAAGATGTTCGGCTCGACCGACATGGGCAACGTCTCGCTGCGCATCCCCGCGATCCACCCGATGCTGTCCTTCGACCTCCCAGCCGAAAACGGCAACCACACCGCCGCCTTCGCCGTCGCGGCAGGTGGCCCCGACGGAGACCGGTTCGTCCACGACGCAGGCCTGGCGATGGCCCGCACCGTCGCCGAGGTCGCGCGGTCCGAGCACCTCCGGGCACGGCTGATCACCAGGGCAGGCGGACGCTGACCGATCAGGGCGGGGCTATCCCGGTTCCCGGCACCGGCGCGCCGGGTCGGCCGTGGTCACGGCGGCGCTCGCGTCCAGTTCCCAGCCGGTCGCGTACGCCGCGGCGAATTCGTCCTGGCCGAGGGCGGCTTGCCCACGGCGGGTGAGCTCGCGGACGTGCGGATCGGTGTGGTCGTGGGTGCCCCGCAGCCGGGCGGCGGCCCCGAGCAGCGTGGCCGACTCGCGGTGCTGTCCGCGCGTTTCGGTGTAGGCCGCGGTGTGCACCGCTACCAGTGCCAGGACCGGCAGCTCCCCGGTGGCGAGCGCCGCCGCGTATGCCTCGCGCAAGGCCTCGCCCGCACCTGGCAGGTCGCCTCGTGCCAGGCAGAGCGAGGCGCGCGCGTTACCGGCCAGTGTCCGGGCGTGGTCGGTGGAGAACGCGGTGTCGCCGAGCAGTCCCCGGTCGACGACGTCGAGCAGGGCGCCTGCCCGGTCCAGATCGCCGAGCCGCACTCGGAGATCGGCCTCCCGCGTGTCGACCAGGACGAGCAGCTCCGTCGAGGAGGCGTGCAGCGCGCGTTCCCTGGCGGAGCCGATCATCGCCGCCGCCTGGTCGGTGTCGCCGCGCCGGAGGTACAGGTCGATCCAGCGCAGGTCGTCGTAGAGCTGGTCGCCGAGGCTGAGCGAGCCGAACTCGCCCGCCAACGCGCGGGCCTCGCGCAGATCGTCCAGCGCGTCGTCGAGGCTGTCGTATCGCCGCAGCTTGGCGCGCATCGGGAGCGTGGCGGCCTGGCCCCATCGGTCGCCTGCCTGCCGGAAGCGATCCAGGGCCGCCTGCACGTGAACACGCGCCTCCTCGACCGCGCCCGTGTTCTCAGCGATCTCACCCTGGAACATGTGGGCCAGCCCGGACAGCCACACGTCGTCGCCGTCGGCGAGGCGCTGGAAGATCGCGAGCGCGGCCTGCTGCTCCGCCAGCAGGAAGAGCAGGACCGGACCGAACACGCGGTAGTGGTTGGGCAGCTCCGGATGCGCGAGCAGCCGGTCGGCCAGCCCGCGCATCTCCGCCCGGTCCTCCGCGGCCTCGCCCGCGGTGATCCCGGACAGGATGTCCGCGCGGGTGAGCAGGTAGGCGGCTCGGGCGCAGTCACGCTCCGGCGTCGGCGCGTCGCCGGGCACGGCCATGGCCTCGTTCAGCCAGTAGGCGGCGTCGTGGTGGCGGCCGAACATCTGCCAGTACCAGATCAGGCACCGGGCGAGGGCGATCGCGCCCGCGGAGTCGTGGGTGGCGCAGAGGTGGCGCAGGGCGGCGAGCGCGTTGTCGTACTCGGCGCTGATGGCCATCATGGCGCTGCGCTGGCCGGGGCCGCGCAGCGCGGCGTCGTGGCTGGCCATCAGCTCGGTGAAGTGGGCGGCGGCCAGGTCGCGGGCCACGCCTTCCCCGCCGGTGCCGGTCAAGCGGTCGATGCCGTACTCGCGGATCGTTTCGAGCATGCGGTAGCGGCCGGTGGCGGGCACGAGGTGCAGCAGTGACCGGTCGACGAGGATGGCGAGCAGTTCGGGGATGTCGCCGGTGGGCACGGTGGTGCCGTCGCAGACGGCAGTGGCCGAGGCGGCTGTGACGCCGCCTGGCAGGACGGAGATCCGTTCCGCGACGGTGCGTTCGTGCTCGCCGAGCAGCTCCCAGCTCCAGGCGATGACCGCGCGCAGGGTGCGGTGCCGGGGTGGTGCCGTGCGGCTGCCGGTGGTGAGCAGCCGGAACCGGTCGGCGAGCCCGTCCGCGAGGTCGGGTAGTGACAGCGTCCGCAAGCGGGCGGCGGCCAGTTCCAGTGCCAGCGGCATGCCGTCGAGGCCGTGCACCACGCGCACGATGTCAGGCAGCGTGGTCGCGTCGACGTCGAAACCGGGTCGCACGGCGGCGGCCCGCTCGGTGAACAGGCGCACCGAGGCCGCGCTTCGGGCCTGTTCGACGCCATCGTCCGTGCCGGGCAGCGCGAGCGGGGCCAGCGGCACGAGCGCCTCGCCGTCGACCGCGAGGGGTTCGCGGCTGGTGGCGAGCACGCGCAGCTCGGAGCAGCGGGACAGCAACGCCGCGACCAGGTGCGCCACGGCGTCGATCAGGTGCTCGCAGTTGTCCACCAGCAGCAGGCTTTCCCGGCCGCCGAGTTCGCCGATGAGGACGTCCAGTTCGTCGTCTTCGCCTTGCCTGCGGGCATCGAGCATCGCAGCGCCCCGCAGCCCGATCCCGGCGAGCACGGCCGTGGCGATCTTCGACGGCTCGGTGACGGACGCGAGGTCGATGAGCCAGGCGCCGTCGCGGTATTCGTGGCGCTGGCGGCGGGCGGCCTCCAGCGCGAGCCGGGTCTTCCCGGCGCCTCCGGGGCCGAGGACGGTCACCAGGCGTCCGGTGGTGAGCAGGGTGGCGATGCGGGCGAGTTCGCCGTCGCGGCCGACGATGCCGGTCAGCGGCGCGGGCAGGTTGCCCGGCGGGGTCCGGACGGCGGCGGGAGTGGGCGGGTCGGGGCGCAGCAGCCGAAGATGGCGTTCTCGCAGGGCGGTGCCCGGGTCGGTGCCGAGGACGTCGGCCAGGGTCTGGCGGACCCGCTCGTAGACGGCCAGCGCCTCGGCTTGACGCCCCGCGGCGGCGAGCGCGTCCATCAGCAGCGCGGCCGTCCGCTCGTGGGCCGGGTGCCCGGCCAGCAACCCGGTCAACCGGGTAGCGGCCAGCTCGGGCCGTCCCAGTGACAACTCGGCGTCCGCGAGGTCGGCGACCGCTTCGACCGACACCTGTGCCAGCCGGGTCGCGACCGTGGGCGCGACCGCGGCGATGACCGCGGGTTCGGCGCCGGGATCCGCGCCCCACAGCGCCACGGCCTCGGTGAGCGCGGCGCTCGCGGCCTGCGGGTCACCTGCCCGTAACCGCTCCCGGCCGGCGGCGGCGAGCTGCTCGAAGCGCAGCGCGTCCACGTCGGCCGCGTCCACCGCCAGCCGGTAGCCGCCCGTGGCTTGCACCACCACGTCGCGGGCCGTGTCGGCCGGGCTGAGGGCGCGGCGCAGCCGGGTGACGAGGGTCTGCAGGGCGGGGCCGGGACCGGACGGCGGCTCCTCGGCCCAGATCGCGTCGACCAGCACGCCCGGCTCGACCGCGTGGCCCCCGGCGAGCGCCAGCCGGACGAGCAGGCCCCGCAATCGCACGCCCGGCACGGGAAGGACCGCGTCACCACGAGAAACCTGAAACGCGCCGAGCAGCGTGACGCGAAGCCGTGCACCCCCGTTCATTCCCCGATCCTTGCGCGCTCCCCCGCGGGACCCCGAACCGGGGCCACCCCGTGTCAGCACCGTGTTGGTCCGGTGTGAGCGACCCGCCGCAGTCTTCGTGTGCCCGACCGCCATCACGAACCACGGAGACCAGGATGACCACTGCGAACAACGCCACTCATTGGGTCCGGACCTGGGGAGCCTCGCCACAGGCCGCCCACGACGGACTCGGCTCGCTCGACGACCACCCCCCGCTGGCCGAGGTGACCCTGCGCCAGGTGGTGCGCATCAGCGGCGGCGGGCGGCGGGTGCGCGTCCGCTTCACCAACGAGTTCGGGACCGCGCCCGTCACCGTCGGCGCGGCGCGGGTGGGCCTCGCGGCACTGGAGAAGGGTGCGGTGCGACCGGGTACCGAACGCGTGCTGACCTTCTCCGGCGCGTCGGCCGTCACCATTCCGGCGGGCGCGCCGATCCTCAGCGATCCGGTCGACCTCCCCCTGCCCGCCCTCGCCAAGCTGTCCATCAGTCTCTACCTGCCGGAGCTGGTGGAGACCTGCACTTGTCACGACCCCGCGCCGGAGACCGGCTGGACGATCCAGGGCAACGCCGTCGACGCCCGCGCCCTGCCGGAAAACGCCGAGACACTGCCGGTGTGGGCCCTGATCTCCGCCGTCGAGGTACTCCCGGACGCCCCGGCCAAGACCATCGTCGCGGTGGGCGACTCCCGCACCGACGGTGCCGGCTCGACCCCGGAGACCAACCAAAGCTGGCCGGACCTGCTGGCCGAGCGCCTCGTGGCCACCGGCTACGTGTCCAACCAGGGCATCAGCGGCAACCGGATGCTCAACGACGGCATCGGTGCCGCCGCGCTGGCCCGCTTCGACCGCGACGTGCTGGCCACACCCGGCCTCGGCTACGTGGTGCTTTCCATTGGTGCCAACGACATCGGCATCGGTTTCGCCCCGAGCGCCGACGACGGGCCCTTGGCCGAATTCCTGAAGATGTTCCCCGGCGCGCCGGTGACGACCGACGACGTCATCGCGGGCCACCGGCAGCTGGCCGCCCGTGCGCGCGAACGCGGCGTGAAGGTGTACGCCACCACGATCGCACCGTACGAGGGCTCGGAGATCTACGCGCCGGAAGGCGAGATCGCGCGCCAGGTGGTCAACGAATGGATCCGCACCAGCGGTGTTTTCGACGCGGTACTGGACTTCGACGCCGTTTGGCGCGACCCGGACCATCCCAGCCGGATCAAGGACGACTTCCACGCAGGCGATTACCTGCACGGCAACGACAAGGGCTACCGGGCGCTGGCCGACTCGATAGACCTGTCGCTGTTCGGCTGAGCCGACCGGCGAACCGAAACCGCGCCCGGTGAAGCTCAGTCCGTTTCGGACTCCCGGAATCCCACCACGGCCGCGCCGTGCTCGTGCGCCCACTCGGTCAGCACGGCGATCGGCTTCACCAGCGTCCGGCCCAGCTCCGTCAACACGTACTCGACCTTCCCAGCCTCGGCGTGGCGGTCGACCAGGCCGTACCCCTGCAACCGCCGCAGCGTCTGGGTCAGCACCTTCCGCGAGATTCCGCCGATCAGGCCGACCAGTTCGCCGTGCCTGCACGGTGCCCGGCTCAGCGCGAACAGCACGACCACCGCCCACTTGTCGGCGATGATCTCGATCGCCAGCCGAGCCGGGCAATCGGCGAGGAACACGCTGCCGGAGTACTCACGCATGTCCCCACGGTAGCCATCGCCAGGAACCTCGAGGTACCTACCGCCGCACTAGCGTCCACGGCGCAAGCTACCGAACAGGGGAACCGGATGAAGGCAGAGCTGAACTGGCCGGGCGGGCGGAAAGTGGCCGCGCTGGTCACGGTCGCGCTGGAGCTGTGGTCACCGGGGCACTGGCCCGCCTACGCGCCGATGGCCGCGGCGTGGCCGCTGCCCGGCGTCGACGACACGCACAGCACCTCCTGGGCGGACTACGGCGTCACCACCGGCATCTGGCGGCTGCTCGACGTCCTCGGTGACCTGCCGGCCACCGTCGGCGTGAACGGGATGGTGGCCGAGCGGCACCCCGAGACCGTCCGGGCCGTGCACGAGGCGGGGCATGAGATCGCCGCGCACTCCTGGGCACAGGACGTGGTGCCCGCGCTGCTCGACGTCGATGCCGAGCGAGCCAACATCCGTCGCTGCACCGACATCCTTCGCGAAGTCACCGGCGTTCGCCCGGCGGGGTGGATGAGCCCGCGCGCCACCGGTTCGAGGCACACCGGCGACCTGCTCGCCGAGGCGGGCTACCGCTGGACCGGCGATCACAGCGACCACGACCTCCCACAGGTCCTGCCGACCGTGCACGGCCCTCTGGTTTCCCTCATGCACAGCGACTACTCCGACGTCCGCGACGCGGCGGCCGGTCCGCACGCCTACCGCGACCTGCACCGCGAACTGCTGAACCAGCTCCTCGCCGCCCCCGGCCCCGGCGTCTTCCACCTGACCGTCCACGCCCACGTCGGAGGCCGGCCGCTCCTCGCGGGCATGGCCGGTCAGATCCTCGACCACCTCCGTGCCTCCGGCGACGTCTGGGTCGCCACCCACACCCAGGTGGCCGACCACGTCCTGGCACACCAGAAAGGAATGCGATGACCCACGTCCTCGTCGTCGGCGGCACCGGAGCCATGGGCAGGCGGGTGGTCCGGCACCTGCTGGCCACCACCGACGCCACCATCACCGTCCCCAGCCGCCACCCGGAGTCCGCCCACGCCAGCGAACTCGCCGCCACCGCGCCCGGCCGCGTGCGGCTGGTCCGCTCCGGCTCGGCCGCCCTCGAAGTCCTGATCGGACAGGCCGACCGGGTGTTCGCCAACACCGACTTCTTCGCGACGGGCAGCGCCGTGGGTGAGTACCGGCAAGGGCTCGACCTGCTGGCCGCCGCGGAACGGGCGGGCGTGGACCGGTTCATCTGGTCCTCTTTGGACAGCGCGGTGTCCCTCACCGGCCACCCCGTCCCGCACTTCGACAGCAAAGCCGCCGTCGCCGCCCACATCGACCTGATGCGGTCGGAGGAGATGCTCCGCGAGGAGACCGACGGCTGGTACACCGACCACGTCTCGGTCCTGACCACGGCGCCGTACTTCGAGAACCTGCGGGACCGGCTCACCCCTCGGCCGGACGGCCGGGGCGGCCTGACCTTCCGGCTCCCCCTCGGCGCCGCCCGCTACCCGCTCGTCGCCCTCGACGACATCGCGTGGTTCGCCTGCCACATGTTCGAAAACTGGCAGTCCTGGGGCAGCCGCGACCTCGCGGTGATCGGCGACAGCCTGACCGGCGACAAGATCGCCGCCACCTTCGCCAGGGTCACGGGCACTCCCAGCACCTATCGCCCGATGCCGCACGACGAGCTGCGCGCCGCCGTCCCCGACTTCGCCCACGACTATGCGGCGATGTTCCGGTTCTTCGCCGACCGGGATCTCTACGCCCGTGACCGGGACAGCGCACTCCTGCGCCGCCTGCACCCCGGCTTGATGACCTTCGAGGACTGGCTGCACCGCACCGCGTGGGCGGGATGGCCCGTCGCCACGCCACCGCAAGAAAACCAACGCTCAGCGTGAAAATGTCCGACGCGCATCGCTCCGCTGAGCGAAGCGGCAAGCCGGTCCACAATGGACACAACTCAGAAGCAGGGTACGAACTGCCGCACGCGGTGGCCAAACCGGCGGAACGGCCACTCCTCGGGCTTTACCGCGGGCGAAGGTTCGAAGAAGCGCGGATCAAACGCCCGTCAGGACGCGATCGAGTGCCGCCCGGCCCACCGGTCCCCAGTTCGGTTTGCCGCCGGGAAGGCCCCGATCCCCGTTCTGCCCCATGAGCATCAGGAAGAGGCACTTCACCGCGGCCAGCCCGCGGGCGCGCCGGATCGCCGCCTCGTCCGCGTGCGCGTACCGGTCGAAGAACCGCGAGGCGGTGCCCGCGGGGAGCAGCACCCACGCGGCGGCGAGGTCCCACGCCGGGTCGCCGGCGAACAGGTCGCCGAAGTCGACGATGCCCGAGAGCGTTCCGCCCGAGACGACGACGTTCGCGGGATGGAGGTCGCCGTGCACCCACACCGGCGGGCCCTCCCACGCGGGGGCCGCGACGGCGTCGTCCCAGACGGCCCGGACCTCGGCCGCGATGTCGTCGAGGGCGACGGCACGGAAGAAGTCCTCGAAACCGTCCGCGCAGTTCCGGGGATGGGCACCGCGATCCGTGGCGATCGGCGCATCGGCGGGCGCCTCCACGTGGAGCGCCCGGAGGAAAACCGCCAGCGTGTCGGCCGCGTGGGCGCCGCGGCTGATCGAGCCGTGGTCCAGCGGCACGCCGGGAACCCATGTCAGCACGGTCCAGTGCTTGGGGAAGCGCTCGGACGGTTCGCCGAACCGCACCGGCGTCGGCACCGGGAGCGGCAGGCGCGGGGCCAGTACGGGCAGCCACCGCCGCTCCTTGAGCTGCGGCTCCGGCGTGGGGTCCATGCGCTGCATGCGCACGACCAACTCGTCCCCGAGGCGCCACATCTGGTTGCCCCAGCCGCCCGCCACCTCGCGGATGGCCAGCCCCGCCAGGTCTGGATGTTGCTCCCGCAACAGCTCGCGAACCAGGTCTGCGGTGATCTCGAAGCCGGTGCTGGTCATGCCGAACCACAGTACCGAAACGGCAGGCGGAGCGGGCAGGGCGAGCCCGGGAGGCCCGGGAGGCCCGGGAGGCATTGCCTATCTTGTGGCCGCGGAGGGGATTGGGGTGGGCTGTCGTGCGGCGGCGGGGCGTACGGCGCCGAGCCGGTAGCCCACGCCGTGCACCGTGAGCACGACCGTCCTGCCGAGCTTGCGCCGCAGATGGTAGACGTAAGTGTCCACAATGGACTTGGACTGCGTTCCAGGGAAAACCAGCTCGTGCAGGCTCGCGCGCGAGAACACGCGCTGCGGCTCCCGGCACAGCGCCGCCAGCAGCGCGCACTCCTGTTTCGTGAGCGGCACCTGTCCCCCGTCCGGCAGGGCGACCGCGCGGCGGCGGAGGTCGACCCTCGCCGTGTCCAGCCGCAGCGTCTCCGGAACTGCCCCGTTCCGCCGCCGCAGCGCGCGGACCCTGGCCAGCAGTTCGGCGACGTCGAACGGGGCGCCGAGGCAGTCGTCCGCCCCCGCGTGCAGGCCCTCGACGCGGTCGCGGACGGTCGCGCACGAGGTCAGCATGATCGACGGCGACGGCGTACCGGCCGACCGGAGCCTCCCGACGAGTTCGAGCCCGGTGAACACCGGGAGCCCGCGGTCGATGACCGCGACGTCGAACCGCCGCGACAGCGCCAGTTCCAGCCCCCGGTAGCCGTCGTGCGCCTGCGCTACCTCGTACCCGTTGCGGAAGAACAGGTTCGCCAGCACGCCCGCGGTGCGGCGGTCACCGTTGACCACCAGCACCCCGGCCGGGGCGCCGCGTCCGCCGGCCGTCGCCACGTCCGCACCCCCGAGCACGCCCACCTTCACGACCGCGACCGTCTCCATCGGTTCCCATCTCCCACCTCAGCGCGACCGGAGGCGCCTCGACGGGACCGCGTGACACCGGCCCGTCGGCACCTGCTGGCACTTTTGGTATCAGCGCAGTCACGCTATCGATGCAGTTGATTGTTCAACCAGCGTTGGAACCTGTCGATTTCCTATCGGGGTTCGTTGCCTCCGCACCGGGGGCCGCCACCGCCGGGAGCTGACCGCCAGTCGGCGGATCCTCCCCCGGCGGATGGCGGTGTGCGACGGCCTCACGCCGGGAGCGGGCAAGATGGCGCCATGGTTGCGAACCGGCCGAGGGTAATCGGCCTGCTGGGCGGGATAAGCTGGGAGAGCAGCGCGGTGTACTACCGGCTGCTCAACGAACTGGTGCGCGACCGGCTCGGCGGGCCGCACTCCGCGCGGTGCGTCCTCGCCTCGCTCGACTTCGCCGAGGTGGAACAGCTACAGGCCGCCGGGCGCTGGGACGAGGCGGGCCTGCTCCTCGCCGAGGCGGCACAGGGACTGGAAAAGGCGGGCGCGGAGCTGCTGCTGATCTGCACCAACACGATGCACAAGGTCGCCGGCACCGTGCAGGCGAGCGTCGGGATCCCGCTGCTGCACCTCGCCGACGCCACGGCCGACGCGGTGACCGGGCGCGGGCTGGCCACGGTCGGGCTGCTCGGCACGGCGTTCACCATGGAGCAGGACTTCTACCGCGACCGCCTCGCCGGGCACGGGCTGCGCGTGCTCGTCCCGTCCGCCGAGGACCGGCTGACCGTGCACCGGATCATCTACGACGAGCTGTGCGTCGGCGCGGTGCGGGAGGAGTCGCGCCTGCGCTACCGGGAGGTGATCGGCCGTCTCGTCGCGGCGGGCGCGGAAGGGGTGATCCTCGGCTGCACCGAGATCGAACTGCTGATCGCCGCCGAACACAGCCCCGTGCCGGTCTTCCCCACCACCCGGTTGCACGCCGAAGCGGCCGTCACCCGCTCGCTCGCCCACTGACCGCCCCACGTTCGTCCTTTGTGGACAAATCAAGCCGCGAGAGCACTGGAGGCGGCGTTCGATCCAGGAGACCGGATTACGACGGGACGTCCTGATTGCGGCCGGGCCGCCGCGGCGGCCCGAATCACGCCGGGGCCACCGGCGTGACCGAACCGCCCGCGGGGTGAACTATTGGCCCGGTTCCGCGCGCGCGGGCACCTGTTAGCCTTTCCTGGTGCGCGTGGCCGAGCCGATTCACCCTCGGCTCACGGTCCGCTTTCGCCGGTCGCGGGTGCTCACCCGGACGGCAGAAAACACCACCCGCGCGCCGAGCACAACTACATGCCGTGACCTGTGCCGAATCCGCCGGTGGAACGGCGGCCGCGGCGCCGGTGTGGACGGGCGATTGGGCCGGTAAGGGGAGACGTGCTGTCAGGAAGCCCGCGAGGTGGCATCACCCGGGTGGCCTTCGGTGAGGCGCTGCGGCAGCGGCGGACCAGCCGCGGCCTCTCACTGACCGAGCTGTCCCGCCTGGCCAACTACAGCAAGGGTTATCTCAGCAAGGTCGAAACGGGTGAGAAGCCGGTGACCTTCGCCATCGCCCAGGCCTGCGACGTGGCGCTCGAAGCCGACGGGAAACTGCTCGACCTGGTCAGGGGAACCATTCGGGAACAGTTTTCCCTCCGCCCGTCGCAATTACCGGCCGAAAGCGCGGGATTCGTGGGCCGCCACGCCGAGAAGGAGCGCCTCGACGAATTCAGGGCGGGCGGCGCAGCGGTGGTCACGATCAGCGGTGCGCCCGGTGTCGGGAAAACGGCACTCGCGGTGCACTGGGCGCACAGCATGCGCGCCCGTTTCCCCGGTGGCACGCTTTTCGCGAACCTGCGCGGCTACGATCCGCAGAACAAACCGGTATCCGCCGAAGACGTGCTCGACTACTTCCTGCGCGCACTCAACATTCCCGCGGAAATAATCCCGAACTCGCTCGAAGGCAGGGCGTCGCTGTTCCGCACCCGCCTCGACCGGCGCGGCGTGCTCGTCGTGCTCGACAACGCCATCTCCGCCGACCAGGTGCGGCCGCTGCTGCCCAGCTCGCCGGACTGCCTCGTGGTGGTCACCTCGCGGGCTTCGCTGTCCGGGCTGGTCGCCAGGGAGGGCGCGCGACGGCTGGTGCTCGACGCGCTGCCGAGGCTGGAGGCGGTCGCGCTGCTGCGGCACGGCATCGGCGACGAGCGGGCGCACGCCGAGGCCACCGCCGTGGACGTGCTCGCGGGTCAGTGCGCCTACCACCCGCTCGCGCTGCGGATCGCCGCGGAGCGCGCGGGCAGCAGGCCGCACCTGCGGTTGTCCGACCTCGTCCGCGATCTCGACGACGAGCGGGGCCGGCTGGACGTCCTGACCGTCACCGACGACGCGAGCACCGCGGTGCGGACGGTGTTCTCGTGGTCCTACCGCGCGCTGCCCGAGGACGCCGCGCGGTTGTTCCGGCTGCTCGGCCTGCACGTGGGCCCCGAGTTCAGCGGCGGCGCCGCGGCCGCGCTGCTCGGGGAGCCACCGAGGGCGGCGGGCAGGCTGCTCACCCAGCTCAGCAGCGTGCACCTGATCGCCGAATGCGGCCAGGACCGGTTCCGCTTCCACGACCTCGTGCGCCTGTACGCGCGTGAGCAGGCGGCCGCACGGGAGACCGCCGAATCGCGGGAGGGCGCGATCCGCCGGGTCGTGACGTGGTACCTCCGCTCGGCGGCCGCGGCGACGGGTTTCCTCGCCCCGCCATGGCATCCGCCGCTGACCGCGGCGCTGCCGGACGAGCTCCACCCGGCGACGTTCACCAGCCACCGCGAGGCGCTGACCTGGTGCGAAACCGAATGCGAGAACGTGGTGGCCGCGACGCGGCAGGCCTACGACCACGGGCTGGACGACCTGGCCTGGAAGCTGCCGATCGTGCTGTGGGACTACTTCCACGTCGGCAAGCGCTGGACGCTGTGGATCGAGTCGCACGAGATCGCCCTCGCCGCGAGCGTGCGCACCGGCGACCGGCGCGCGGAAGCCTGGGCGCGGCTGAACCTCGGGCTCGCCCACACCGATCTGCGGCGGTTCGACGAGTCGTTCGAGTACCTGCGGTCCGCCTTCGCCATCCGCGAGGAACAGGGCGACGAATGGGGCAGGGCGTGGGTCGACTACGCGCTCGGCATCGCCTCGCACGCCGTGGCCCGCCACGACACCGCAGGCGGGCACTACCGCCGCGCACTGTCCTATTTCGACGGTTCGGGCGACCTGCTCGGGCAGGCGCTGTGCCTCGCCGGGCTGGCCGACCTCTCCAGGGAGCGCGGCGCGCTGGCCACCGCGCTGGACCAGTTGAGCCGGTCGGTGACGATGTTCCGCGAACTTCGCGATCGCCATGGCGAGGGCTACGCCGGCACGAAGCTCGCCGCCGTGCTCCGCGAGGCCGGCCAGTCGGAGCGCGCGCTCGAATACGTCCGCGAGTCGGTGACGATCAGCAGGCAGGCAGGCGATCACCAGGGCGAGGCGCTCGCACTCGACAGCCTCGCCGCGGTGCTCGACGATCTGGGTGAGCACACCGAGGCGCTCGACTCCCGCCGCCAGGCGGTCGAAATCCTCGAGGCGCTCGGCGATCCCCGTACCGAGGACGTGCTCGCCAGGTACGCCGCGATGGCGGACCCCGAGCCGGACGAGGACGCGGCACAGCGGCAGTGACCATCCGGGACCACCCGGCACGACCCGACGAAGGAGACATCCGGATGGCCGACTTCGGCACGATCCCGGTGACCGACGGCGAAGTGCGCACCGACGCCGAAACCCGCGACGCGGCGGCCCGCGACTTCGGCGGGCACGTCCGCCAGGTGCCCGCGGCCGTCGTCCGCCCCGGCTCGGTGGACGACGTCGTCGCGGTCGTGCGCTGGGCGGGCGAGCACGGGGTGCCGGTGAGCGCGCGGGGCGCGGGGCACGCGATGAACGGCCAGGCGCAGGCCGAAGGCGGCGTGGTGCTCGACATGCGGTCGCTGAACCAGGTGCGCGAAATCGCAGGCGACCGCGTGTCCGTCGACGCGGGCGCGTTGTGGAGCGAAGTGCTCGCGGCGACGATCGCGCGCGGGCTGACCCCGCCGGTGTTCACCGACTACCTCGAAACCACGGTCGGCGGGACGCTGTCGATGGGCGGGATCGGGGGCACCACCCACCGGCACGGCGCGCAGACCGACACCGTCCTCGACCTCACCGTGGTCACCGGCACCGGTGCGGTCGTCACCTGTTCGCCCGACCGGGATGCCGCGCTGTTCGACGCCGTGCGCGCCGGGATGGGGCAGTTCGGCATCGTCGTCGGCGCCACGGTCAAGGTGCTGGCCGCGCGCCGCGAAGCGCGCTGCTTCCGGCTCCCCCACACCGATCTGCACGCGTTCACCGCGGACCAGCGGCGGCTCGTCCTCGAAGGCCGGTTCGACTACGTCGAGGGGTTCGCCGGGTTCGCCGAGGACGGCACGCGCACCTTCCAGGTGGAGGCCGCCGCGTTCGCCGACTCACTGTCCGATGTGGACAACGACGAGCTGCTGCGGGACCTCGCGCACGACCGCGACGCCGTCGAGGCCACCGACATGGGCTACGCGGAGTTCCTCGACCGCCTCGCGCCGGGAGTGGCGTTCCGCAAGGAGGCAGGCGAATGGGGACTGGCGCATCCGTGGCTGAACGTGTTCGTGCCGGACTCCGCCGCGGACGAGTTCATCGACGCGGTGCTCGCCGACCTGACTCCCGGTGACCTCGAGAACTTCGGCCTCGTCCTGACCTACCCGCTGCGCCGCGAGCTGCTCACCACCCCGCTGCTGCGGGTGCCGGACGAACCGCTGGTGTTCCTGTTCGCGCTGCTGCTGACCGCCGACCCCGGCGACGCCGCCGCGATGGGCCGGACGGCCGAGCGCAACCGGCGCCTGTACGAGTACGTTGTCCGGATGGGTGGCACGCTCTACCCGATCAGCCCGCCCTCGCTCGACCCGCACCAGTGGGCCGTGCACTACGGTGCGCTGTGGCCGCGCGTCGAGGCGGCGAAGGCCGAGCACGATCCGCACCACGTGCTCACCCCCGGCCCCGGTCTGTGGCCGGCCGAGCCGGTCACCGGCTGAAACCGGCTCCCAACTGGCTGTTTCCCAAGAGGCGACGGGCAACGCTCGACAGCGCGCACGGCCACTGCCGATAGTGGGACGCATGCAGACTGTCGAGCAGACCTGCGGCGGACCGGTGTCCCGGCCCGCCTCCCCGGCTGCCCACGGTCCCCACTGCTGCGCCTGCGGACAGGCGCTGACCCACCCGGTGACCGTCGACCGGCTCACCGGGCTCCTCGACCGCTGGGGCTGGACCGACACGGCGGAGCCGCTGTTCGCCGACGCACGTGCCAGAGGCGAAGACCTCGCGCTGCTGATGCTCGATCTCGACCGCTTCAAGCAGATCAACGACGTGCTGGGGCACCTCGCCGGTGACGACGCCCTGCGCGCGGTCGGCACCGCGCTGGCCTCGCACACCCGAGGCGAAGACGTCGTCGGGCGCTACGGCGGCGACGAGTTCCTGCTCCTGCTGCCCGGCGCGGGACTGCCGGTGGCGCACCGGATCGCCGCGCGCGCGATGGCGGCACTGACCGCCGCGACCGTCCGCGTCGACACCATTTCCGGCACCACGACCACCCTCACCGGGCTCACCGCGTCGGCCGGTCTCGCCGTGTTCGATGCCGGGCACGACACGTCGCTGTCGCGGTTCATCCTCCGCGCGGACGCGGCGCTGCGCGATGCCAAGCAGCGCGGCCGCGGCCGGCTGCGGGTGATCGGGAGCAGGCCGCCGCGCCCGCCCGCCGACGAGGGCAAGCGGCGGCTGCGGCTGGTGCCCGGCGTGGACACCGTCTCCGCGTTCCGGTTCACCGAGGCCTGAACTCCGCCGCTCAGGCGAACGCGCCGCGGGTCGGGTGGAATTCGACGACGGTCGCCTTCGCGGCGCCGTGCCGGACGAACGGGTCGGCGGCCACCGCCGCGTCGACCTCCTGCCGCGTACCGTCCAGGATCATCAGCCCGCCGGTCCGCGGTTCCAGCCGCCCCGCCAGCCGGACGAGCCCGCGCTCGAACGCCCCGTCGGGGTTCGTGTAGTGCGCTTCGAGGAGTTCGTCGATCCGGGCCGGATCGGTGTAGTCGAGCGTGACGAGGAACATCGGGCCTCCGGTGCCGTTGGGGTGCTGGACCCCAGCCAATCCCGCCGGGGGGCGCGTGTCCAAGACCGGGAGCCGATAGCGGGTATAGCCTGAACCTATGACCGGCATCGAACTGCGGCAGCTGCGGTACTTCGCCGCGGTGGCCGAGTCCGGCACCGTGACCGAGGCAGCGCGCCGCCTGCGGATCGCCCAGCCCAGCCTGAGCCAGCAGATCGCCGAACTCGAACGCAGGCTCGGTGTGCCGCTGTTCCATCGCAGCGCGCACGGCATGGCGCTGACCACCGCCGGGGAAACGTTCCTCGCGGGCGTCCAGCGCGTGCTCGCCGAGCTCACCACCGTCATCGAAACCGCGCGGAAGACCCCGCCGCGCCGCAAGGTCGGCGTCTGCGCCGGGCTCACCCCGACGGTGCTGGCGGACATCGAGTCGGCGCTCGGGGCCGACACCGTGCTCGAATCCGTCGACACGGTGCGCCAGACGGCACAGCTCAGGTCCGGCGACCTGGACTTCGGCCTGCTCCGGCTGCCCGCGAACACCGACGGCCTGTTCGTGGCCGAGGTCTCCGACGAGCCGCTGGGCGTGGTCGTCGCGGACGCCGACGAGCTGGCCCCGAAGGAGACCGTCGACTGGGCCGCGGTCCGGCACCGGGAACTGCTGTGGTTCCGCGACTCGCGCGCGCCGGGGTTCGCCGACGCCGTGCTCGGCCATCTCGCCGCGCATTCGTGGCGTCCCAACACCTATCGGCCGCGCAGCACCAGCCACACGGTGTTCGTGCACGCGTTGCGGACGCGACCGAACCTGGTGGCGCTGCGGCCCCGCGAGACCGTTCCGGCCGGCTTCCAGTGGCTCCCGTTCCGCGAGGACCCGCCTCGCGAGAGGATCGGGCTCGCCACCGCGCACCGCATGTCGGATCTGCTCGCCGGCGCACGGGACCGCGGCTGGCGGGTGACCTTCGACGCCCTTCCCTGACCGCACCCACCCCGGACACGCCGAAATCCGTAGAATCGGGACCGATGCGGAGATATCGGTGGTGGGTCGGCGGCGGTGTCCTCGTCTTCGTGGCCGGCCTGGTCGCGATCTTCGCGCTCTCGGGCCCGGACACCCCGCGGGGCCCGGTCGACCGGCAGGGCCCGCCTGGCACCGGCCCGCTGGCGATCGTCTCGCTCGGCGACAGCACGATGTCCGGTGAAGCCGCGGGCGATTACGTCGAAGGAACCGATGGCACCAACGGGAACTGGTGCCATCGTTCGCGCAACGCCGAGGTCAACGAAACCCATGTGCCCGGCATCATCGAGAAGATCAACCTCGCCTGCTCCGGCGCGCCGTCGGCACAGGTCGCGCTCGGCGACGTCAACCAGTGGACCGAAGGGTCGCAGGCGGCCCGGCTCGGTGCGCTGACCAAGACGAAACGGGTCGCGGCGGTGGTGATCGCGGTCGGCGCGAACGACGACCCGCACTTCTCCCAGGCCGTCACCGGGTGTTTCCAGGCCTGGTTTCTCTCCGGGTCCGAACCGTGCAACCAGAAGCTCCGCCGCGACTGGCAGGCCAAGATCGACGCGATGGTGCCCA
The DNA here is from genome assembly GCF_039529815.1 of Amycolatopsis minnesotensis. Lineage (NCBI taxonomy): Bacteria > Bacillati > Actinomycetota > Actinomycetes > Pseudonocardiales > Pseudonocardiaceae > Amycolatopsis > Amycolatopsis minnesotensis. The sequence continues at coordinate 29,216 of NZ_BAAANN010000043.1, forward strand.
AGGTCGTCAACGCGGTCGCGGACGCGAAGAAGGTCCTCGCGAACGTCGGCTACCGGCCGGCCGACTACCAGCTCGTCCTGCAGTCCTACGCGGCCCCGATCGGGCCCGGTATCCCGGAGAGCGTGCAGAACCTCAGCGGGTGCCCCTTCCGGACCGAGGACCTGGAGTGGGTCAGCGGCGAAGGGGTGCGGGTGCTGACCGACGGGCTGCGCACGGCCGCGACGCAGGTGGGCGCGCGCTTCCTCGATCTCTCACGGGCGGGGCTCGGGCACGAGGCGTGCAGCGGCGGGGCGGACGCGAGCAAGGAGTGGTTCAGCCGGTTGCAGTTGCAGATCAACGACCTCTCCCAGCTCGAACGCGCCTCACACGCGCTGCAGGAGTCCTTCCACCCCAACGCGGCGGGCCACCAGCAGTTCGGGCGCTGCCTGACGGAGTTCCTCGGCACCGCGGACCCGGCGGCCGCCTGCCTCGCCGGCACGGACGGCAACCTGCACGCCGCGTCCAGCGCACTCCCCCAAGCTCGCTAGTGGCCGTATTCTTGTAGACGGCGAAACCGCTTGAGCGGGCAAGCGGCCCGCGCCGCCGCGCAAGCCGACCACTACCCGGTTTCAGAGGTCGAGTGCGGCGCGCAAGGCTATGTCTATCTGCTCCTGGACTCCGTGGTCGATGTCGGCGACGTGCTGGACGAACCAGAGCCGGTAGAGCCGCGTGACGTTGAGCGTCGACACCCACAGCCTGCTGTCGAGTGGAACGCCGAGGATGTCGCCGGGATCGGTTTCGAGTAGTTCGGTGCCGAGCAGCCACGGCCGTTCGGAGTCGTTCACGCCGTCCGAAGACAGCACGAGCACGGTGCGTTCCCTGGTGGCCTTGGTGGGAGGCTGGTAGGTCCAGATCTCACCCCTGCGCACGCAGCTCCTGTTCGGCCAGTTCCCGTTCCGCCTCGTCGGCCTCGGCCTCGGCCAGCGCCGCGTGCCGCACCGGTACGCGATAGCCGGTGCGGACGGCTTCGCGGCGCGCGGCCTTCGACAGCCACGACGACAGCGACACCCCGTGCGCCTTGGCCGCCTGCTCGGCGAACTCGAGCGAGGCCGTGTCCAACGACAGTGTGACCTTACGTGTTGCCATACCGATTAGCGTACCTCTTCGCAAGCGCATTGCCACGATGTGCGTACCCGCTCGTCACAGCACTGGTCACAGCGTCGGGGAGCGGCCCTCGAACGGTGTGGACAGCACCACCGTGGTGCGCGTCGACACCTTCGCGGACTCGCGGATCCGGCGCAGCAGGTCCTCCAGCCCCAGCGGCGAAGCGACCCGGACCAGCAGGATGTAGGACTCGTCGCCCGCGACCGAGTAGCACGACTCGATCTCCGGGATGTGCTCCAGCCGCTGCGGGTAGTCGTCCGGCGCGCCGGGATCGTTCGGGGTCAGCGAGATCAGCGCCGTCAGCGGCAGCCCGATCTGCTCCCCGTCGAGCCGCGCCGTGTACCCCTTGATCACCCCGCGCTGCTCCAGCCGCCGCACCCGCTGGTGCACCGCCGACACCGAGAGCCCGACCCGTTCGGCGAGATCGGTGAAGCTGCACCGCCCGTCGGCCGCGAGCTCGCGCGCGATGGCCTGGTCGAGCGGCTCCAGCCTGCCGTCAGCCCTCCCGTCGGTCACTGCGGCAGCACGACCAGGTCGTGCGGGCGCGTGTTGAGCGGCTCCACACCGTCCTCGGTCACCACGACGATGTCCTCGATCCGCGCGCCCCAGCGGCCGGCCTGGTAGATGCCCGGCTCCACGCTGAACGCCATGCCCGTCTCCAGCGTCAACGCGTTCCCGCCGACGATGTAGGGCTCTTCGTGCACGTCGAGGCCGATGCCGTGCCCGGTGCGGTGGATGAAGTACTCGCCGAACCCGGCGCCCGCGATGACCTCGCGCGCGGCGGCGTCGATGCTCTCGGCCGTCGCGCCGGGGCGGACGGCTTCCACCGCGGCGCGCTGCGCCCGCTGGAGCACCGCGTAGGTCTCCGCGACATCGGAGTCCCGCGGCTCCCCCACCGCGTAGGTGCGCGTCGAATCCGAGTTGTAGCCCTCCGGGATCGGGCCGCCGATGTCGATCACCACCACGTCACCGTGCTCGATCACGCGGTCGGACACGTCGTGGTGCGGGCTCGCGCCGTTCGGGGCGGAGCCGACGATCACGAAGTCGGCGTGCGTGTGGCCCTCCTCCTCGATGGCCGCGGTGATGTCCGCGCCCACCTCGGCCTCGGTCCGGCCCGCCTTCAGCCACTCGCCCATGCGCGCGTGCACCCGGTCGATCGCGGCGCCGGCCTTGCGCAGCGCGTCGATCTCGGCGGCGTCCTTGCGCATCCGCAGCTCGCGCACCACCGGGCCGGCCAGGGTCTGCTCGGCGTCGCCGAGCGCGGCCCGCAGCGACAGCACGTGCAGCGCCGGGGCGAAGTCGCTGACCGCGACCCGGCCGACCGCGCCGAGCCGGTCCGCGACCAGCTCGAACGCGTTGTTGCCGTCCACCCAGGTCAGCACATCGACGCCGAGCGCGTCGGTTGGCACATCCGCGTAACCGGGTGCCTCCAGCTTCGGCACCACCAGCGCGGGCGTGCCCTCGGCGGGCACCACCAGCGTGGTCAGCCGCTCGAACGATCCGCCTGCCTGGCCGAGGAAGTAGCGGAGGTCCGAACCAGGCGCGATCAGCAGCGCGTCGGTGCCGGCGGCCGCCGCGGCGGCGCGGGCGCGGTCGAGCCGGGCGCGCAGGACTTCGGCTTCGGGAGCGGGGGTGTGCAGGGATCGACGCGACATGCCCCGACTCTAACCGGCGCCCCCGCTCCGGTCAGCGGGGCACCGCGACGCCGTGGATCCTGGGCCCCACCAGGGAGAACCGCGCGCCGGGCGGAAACACGAACTCGCGCCAGCGCACCACTTCGAAGCCGCAGGTCCGCAACGTCGCGAGTGTGTCGCGGTCGGTGCGGCACCCGCCCATCAGCCGCGCCCAGAGCGGCGCGGCGGCGCGCTGGGCCCACCGCCGCACGAGGCCCGGCGCCAGCACGTGCTCGTAGAACCGGAGTTCGCCGCCCGGCCGCAGGACCCGCCGGAATTCGGCGAGCACCTCGCGCGGGTCGGCCACCGAGCACAGCACGGCGGAGACCACCACCGCGTCCACCGAAGCGTCGTCCAGCGGCAGTGCCTGTGCCATCCCGTCGACCACCTGGATCGGCGCGCTCACCTCGCTCGCGGCCCGCTCGGCGAAGGCTCGCATCGAAGGTTCCGGCTCCACGGCCGTCACCGCGCCGACACTGCCGGGGTAGTGCCGGAAGTTGAGCCCGGTCCCGGCGCCGACCTCCACGACGGTGCCCGTGAGCCCGTCCAACAGCTCGGCCCGCAGCCGTGCGTTGCCCCTGGCTTCGTTGCGCGCGCCGTACTTCGCGAACCACCGCGCGAACCGCGGGTTCCGCACCAGTGCCATGCCGTTCTCCCGTTCCCGGCGAAACGCCCGCCAGTTGGGCGCCGCCGCGCCGTCGTCGTGGCAGGCTGTACGCGTGACCGCACCCTTGGCCCTCCTCGACTCCGCCGGACTTTACTTCCGCTCGTTCTACGCGTTGCCGGACTCGATGACCGCACCCGACGGCACCCCGGTGAACGCCGTCCGCGGCTTCGTGGACACGGTCGCGCGGATCCTCGTCGACCGCAGGCCGGGCAGGCTCGTCGCGTGCCTCGACGCGGACTGGCGGCCGCAGTTCCGGGTCGACCTGCTGCCCAGCTACAAGGCGCACCGCGTGGCCGACGCCGAGGAAAACGCCGAGGAGGTGCCGGACACGCTGACCCCGCAGGTGCCGATCATCCTGGACGTGCTGGCCGCGGCGGGGCTGACCACCGCGGAGGCCGACGGGTACGAGGCCGACGACGTGATCGGCGCGCTGGCCCACCACGAGACGGCGGCGCCGGTCGAGGTGGTCACCGGCGACCGCGACCTCTTCCAGCTCGTGCGGGACGAGCCGACGCCGACCTCGGTGATCTACGTCGGCAAGGGCTGGGCGAAGGCCGAGGTGCTGACCCCGACGGAGATCGCCGAGCGCTACGGCGTGCCGCGCGCGCAAGCGGGGGCCGCCTACGCCGACATGGCCGCCCTCCGCGGTGACCCGTCCGACGGCCTGCCCGGTGTCGCGGGCATCGGGGAGAAGACCGCGGCGAAGCTCATCACGCAGTTCGGCTCGCTCGACGCGCTGCTGACCGCGGCGAACGGGAGCAGCAAGGACGTGCCGCTGAAGATGCGGCTGAAGCTGGCCGACGCGGCGGACTACCTCGCGGTGGCACCGACCGTCGTGCGGGTCGCGGTGGACGCGCCGGTGAAGTCGACCGGCGACGGCTCGATCCCGGCCTCGCCCGCGAACCCCGCCGAGCTGACGCGGCTGGCCGAGCAGTGGAACCTCGGCCGCTCCACCGACCGGCTCGTGGACGCGCTCGCCGCCGTCGGCTCCTGAGCGCGATCCGCGGTAGATGACCGAGTACAGCGGCAGCGGCGACTCCCAGCGCAGCCTCGAACTGCTGTGGGGCCTGCGGCAGCGCCCCACCCGCGGCCCGAAGGCCCGGCTCTCGATCACCGAGCTGACCAAGGTCGCCGTGGCGATCGCCGACGCCGAAGGCCTGGCCGCGGTGTCGATGCGCAGGGTCGCCGACGACCTCGCCGTGAGCCCGATGTCGCTCTACACCTACGTTCCCGGCAAGGCCGAGCTGTTCGACCTGATGCTCGACGCCGTGCAGGGCGAAACCGCGCGCACGGACGTGGAAGGCGGCTGGCGCGACCGTCTGGAGCAGGTGGCACGCGAGAACGCGGCCCTGCTCCACCGGCATCCCTGGCTGCTCCAGATCGGCGGCAGCAGGCCGTCGCTCGGGCCGGGCATGACGGCGAAGTACGACCACGAACTCCGCACCATCGACGGCATCGGGCTGACCGACGTCGAGATGGACTCGATCCTCACCCTCGTGCTCGGCTACGTCGCGAGCGCCGTCCGCGGTGCCGTCGACGCGGCGCAGGCGGTGCGGCAGACCGGGCTGACCGACGAGCAGTGGTGGGAGAAGCACGGGCCGCTGCTGGCGAAGATCGCCGACCCGGTGCGCTTCCCCGTCGCCACCAGGGTCGGCACGGCAGCGGGGCAGGCGCACAACACCGCCTACGACCCCGGCCACGCCTTCGAATTCGGGCTGGCGCGCGTACTCGACGGCATCGAAGCCTTCGTCGAGTCGCGCGCGTAGCCGGTCAGAAAGACGTTCCGCACCAAGGGCTTTCCCAGGTGCCGAACAGTTCGTCGGCGTGCGCGAGCGCGGCCGGGTCCTCGGCCTCGATCCGGCCCGAAGACACCAGCGAGCCCGCGCGGCGGTCCCCCAGGTACAGCATCGCGAGGGTGCTGACGTCCATGCGCAGCTGCGGCGCCGCCGTCACCCGCTCGACGCCGTCGCCCCCGATCCGGTACACGCCTTCGTTTTCCGGCAGGAACGCGTCCCGCACTTCGATCAGGACCGGCTCGGCCCGCCGGTAGGTCCGCGCGCTCAGCGCGCCCGCGACGTCGATCAGCCGCACCCAGGTGTGGTCGGTGACGCGGTAGGTTTCGCACGCCCGCGGCTCGACGAACAGGTCCCCGATGTGCTCGTCCAGGGGCCGCGCCGGCGCGCGGACGCGGTCCACCAGGTCGACGCCGAGCAGGAACCGCCAGAGACCCGCGACCGCGGCCGGCCCGTCGCCGTGCAGATCGCTCACGTCCAGCACCGCGCCCGCGAACGGGTCATCCGTCGAACGTTCCTCGGTGGCCTGGTACACCACGAACCCGTCGTCGCCGTCGACACCGCGGTGCACCGCCACCCGGTGCAGACCGTTCACCTTGCCCAGCAAGCGGTGCACGTAGAGGTTCCACCAGCTCCCGGGCCGTTCGATCATGCCAGGCCGCCGCGCGAACCGCCGGTAGAGCCCCGGCACCGCTTCGACGGCCTCTTCGGCCGTAAGCATCCTGACCTGGCCCTCGAACGGAATGTCCTGGCGGAGGCGGGCCCGGATCCGTTGCACGCGAACGGCCTTGGCACGGGTCGCCGCCCCGTAGCCGAACCGGCCGTAGATGGCGGATTCGCTCGCGTGGAGCAGCGCGACGGTTTCACCGCGCGCCGCGCAGTCGTCCAGCTGCCGCCGCATCATGCCGGTCAGCACGCCGCGGCGGGTGTGGTCGGGGCGCACCACGACACCGTCGACCGCGGCGGCGGTGACGTCGGCACCGCCGGGGACGCGCATCGTGGTGCGGACCGAACTGGTGAGGCCGATGACGGTGTCCCCGGCGAACGCGCCGATCTTCCGGCCACCGAGAAAAGCTTCGCGCTCGACCTCCCACCGCTCGCCGGCGGATCCCCCGTGGTGGAACACCAGCTTCGTCAAGTCGAACGCGGCCCGCTCTTCCCCGTTGCGCAGCGGCCGAACCGCGTAGTCACCCATGCCGCGATCATGCCAACGGCCAGGCGCGAACGCCCGAGGTTTTCCGTTAGTCGGGCTGGCTTACCTCGTAGTGGCCGTCGGCGTCCTTGACGGTGATGCCGACCTTGCGCTCCTTGTCGCCGGTCTTGACCGTGCAGTCGAACTTGCTGCCCGGCCTGACCTCCTGCGACGCGGGACAGCTCACGCTCTGCACGTCCGCGACGCGGTACGCCTGGGTGAGGACGTTCTTCACGGCGTCCTGCATGGCTGCCTGGTCGAACACCCTCGGTACCGGCGTCAGGCTGGTCGACGGCGCAGCGGAGGCCGTACTCGAGGACGGCGTGGCGGGCGGCGGGCTCGACTCGGGCTGCTTCTGGCCCGTGTCCTGGCAGCCCGTCACGAGCAGGCCGACGAGTGCGGCACCGGCGACTGCCGCGATGCGAGAACGCAACGCAGGACACCCCCGACAGGCTGATCGGCAACGAAGTGAGAAGAACCTACCTCACCTCGCGGCGAGATGCGTGCGAACGGCTCACTCCGCCGCGATCACTGCGGCTGGCCGACCTCGTACTTGCCGTCGGAGTCCTTCACCGTGATGGTGACCTTCTGCTCCTTGCCACCGGCCTTGACCGTGCAGTCGAACGTCTTGCCCTCGGTGACGTCCTGCTCGGGCGGGCACGTCACGCTCTGCACGTTCTGCATCGAGTACGGCGGTTTCGTCAGCAGCGCCTGGATGTCCTGCTGCTGCTTCGCGGTGTCGAAGACCTTGCTGACGAAGAAACCGGGCTTCCAGAACCCGGTGACTCCGAGTGCGGCGACGACGACCACGACGGCGGCGACGGTGATCCAGACGATCTTGCCGCCCTTCTTCGCCTGCTTCCCGCCCTGCTCCCCCGCCTGCTGACCGGGCTGGCCCTGTTGCTGGCCGAAGTCGTAGGACGGCTGCTGGCCGTACTGCTGCTGCGGGTCCGCGACCGGGTACGCGCCGCCCTGCGGGTCGGGCTGCTGCCCGTACTGCGGCTGCTGCACCGGGTAACCACCGCTCTGCGGCTCAGCCTGCTGCCCGTACTGGGGCTGCTGCCCGAACTGCTGCGGAGGGTAGGCGCCCGTCTGCTGGGGCGAGTACGCGCCTGTCTGCGAAGGCGGCGGATACGCGCCCGAGGGCGGCTGCTGCACGGGGTAGCCGCCGCTCTGCGGGTCGGGCTGCTGCCCGTACTGCGGCTGCTGCACCGGGTACCCGCCACTGTGCGGGTCGGGCTGCTGGCCGTACTGGGGCTGCTGCCCGAACTGCTGCGGAGGGTAGGCGCCACTCTGCTGGCCGTAGCCGTACTGCTGCTGCGGTGGCGGATAGGCGCCGCTCTGCTGGGGTGGCGGGTAGGCGCCCGTCTGGTACGGCTGCTGCACGGGATAGCCGCCGCTCTGCGGCTCTGGCTGCTGGCCGTACTGCGGCTGTGCCGGCTGCTGCGGTGGCGGGTACGCCCCGGTCGGCTGCTCGGGCTGGCCGTAGGGCGGCTGCGCGCCCTGCGCGGGGAACCCGCCCGACGGCGTGCCGGGGCGCGCTTCCCCGCCCTGGGGGTCCTGCTGCCCCCACTGCTGCGGGTCGTTGCCGCCGTACGGCGTGCTCATCGCTGCCCTCCGCCATTCGTCGCGTCGTACTCCGACGGCGTCCACCGTCGCACTGAGCGTGATCCAACCACAGACACCCCTCCCCCACGTGTAAAGACCGCGCCGGTTCGTCCGGATGCCGGACGATTCACGCCGCCCCCGCGGCGACGACGCCGCGGCGCAGCGCGCGCACCGCCTCCGCCGCCGTCGCGCCGACCGGGTCGCCCTTGCCGAGCACGTCCCTGATCTGGTCCAGCAGGTCGATCACCTGGCGCGACCACCGGACGAAGTCGCCGGCGGACAGCTCCTGCCCGTTCGCCTGCGCGGTGGTGAGCACCTTTTCGAGCGACTCGCCGCGCGCCCACCGGTACACCGGCCACGCGAACCCGGCGTCCGGCTCCCGCGTGCGGTCGAGGCGGTGGCGCCGTTCGTCGTCGGCCAGCTCGCTCCAGATCCGGACGGTGCCCTGCCACGCCTCGGGAACCGCGCCCGCGGGCAGCCTCGCCTCGCCCGCGGAGTCGCGCCGTGCTTCGAACACCAGCGTCGACACCACCGCCGCCAGCTCGGGCGCGGCCAGCCCCGCCCACACCTCCTGGCGGATGCACTCCGCGGCGAGCAGGTCGGACTCGCTGTACAGCCGCGCGAGGCGCCGCCCGTGCTCGGTCACCTTCCCGGCGCCGCCCGAGCCCTCCCCGAGATAGCCCCGTTCGGCCAGCAGCGCCAGTATCCGGTCGAACCCGCGCGCCAGCGAGTGCGTCGTCGCCGCGACCTTGCGCCGGAGCTTCTCGGTTTCCTCGGCGAGCCGCTGGTACCGCTCGACCCAGCGCAGGTTCGCCTCGCGCTCGGCGAGCCCGTGGCACGGATGCGCGCGCAGCGCCCTGCGCAGCGCGGCCAGCTCACCGTCCTCGTTCGACCCGGAGCGCCGCTTTTCCCGTGAGGGCAAGGAAATCCCGGCGTTGCGCAGGGAAGAGGCGATGTCCCGCCGGGTCTTCGGCGACCGCAGTTCGACGTGCTTGGGCAGCCGGATCTGCCCCAGCGGCTCCACCGGGGACGGGAAGTCGGCCACCGACAGCGGACCGGACCAGCGGTCCTCGGTGACCACGATCGGGCGCGGCTCGCGGATGGGGTCGACGCCGGGGTCGACGATCACCGCGAGCCCGGCGCGGCGCCCGGCGGGAACCGCGATCACGTCGCCCTTGCGGAGCTTCTCCAGCGAGTCGGCTGTGCTCGCCCGGCGCGACGCGGTGTTCTGCCGCGAGAGCGCCTTCTCCCGCTCGCTGATCTTCTTGCGCAGCGCGACGTATTCGAGCATTTCGTCGAAGTCGCCGGTGATCGCGCCCGCGTACTCCCGCAGCGCCTCGGTGTTGCGGTCGATGCGGCGGGACGTGCCGACCACCGACCGGTCCGCCTGGAACTGCGCGAAGGACTGCTCCAGCAGATCGCGGGCCTGCTCGCGGCCGAGCTGGGCGACGAGGTTGATCGCCATGTTGTACCCGGGCCGGAACGACGACCGCAGCGGGTAGGTGCGGGTGGAGGCGAGCCCGGCGACCTGCTTCGGGTCGACACCGGGCTGCCACAGCACGACAGCGTGCCCTTCGACGTCGATGCCTCGGCGCCCGGCCCGCCCGGTGAGCTGGGTGTACTCGCCGGGTGTCAGGTCGACGTGGGCTTCGCCGTTGTACTTGACGAGCCGTTCGAGCACGACGGTGCGGGCGGGCATGTTGATGCCCAGCGCGAGCGTCTCGGTGGCGAACACGACCTTCACCAGGCCGCGGACGAACAACTCCTCGACGGTCTCCTTGAACGCCGGGAGCAGGCCGGCGTGGTGACCGGCGATCCCGCGCTCGAGCCCCTCGCGCCACTCCCAGTACCCGAGCACGCCGAGATCGCCCTCCGGCAGGTCGGAGGTCCGCTCGGCGATGATCCGGCGAACCTCCGCGACCTCCTCCGGCCCGTTGAGCCGCAAGCCGGAGCGGGTGCACTGCGCGACCGCGGCGTCGCAGCCGGCGCGGGAGAAGATGAACACGATCGCGGGCAGCAGCCCCGCCGCGTCGAGCCGCTCGGTGACGTCGACCCTGGACGGCGGCCGGAACCGCACGCCCCTCGGCGGCGGACCCTTGCGACGACCGCGCGCCGACCGCATCGCCGCGGGCAGGTACATGCGGCTCGCCTCTTCGGTGCGGCGCAGCAGCGTCGGGTTCATCTGCAGCTCGTCCGCGCCGCCGTGCTCCTCGCCCGCGAACAGGTCGAGCAGGCGGTTGCCGACGAGCATGTGCTGCCACAGCGGGACGGGCCGGTGCTCGTCCACCACCACGGTGGTGTCGCCGCGGACCTCGACCAGCCATTCGCCGAACTCCTCGGCGTTGCTGACCGTCGCGGACAGGCCGACCACCCTGACGTGCTCCGGCAGGTGCAGGATGACCTCCTCCCACACCGCGCCGCGGAACCGGTCGGCGAGGTAGTGCACCTCGTCCATCACGACGTAGGCGAGGTCGTTGAGCGCCGAGGACCCCGCGTAGAGCATGTTCCGCAGCACCTCGGTGGTCATCACGACGATCTGCGCGTTGCCGTTGATCGCGGTGTCCCCGGTGAGCAGCCCGACCGCGTCCACGCCGTGCCGCTCGACGAGATCGCCGAACTTCTGGTTCGACAGCGCCTTGATCGGCGTGGTGTAGAAGCACTTGCGGCCCTCGGCGAGCGCGAGGTGCACGGCGAATTCGCCGACGACGGTCTTGCCTGCCCCGGTCGGCGCGCACACCAGCACGCCGTGCCCGTCTTCGAGCGCTTCGCAGCCGCGGACCTGGAAGTCGTCGAAACCGAACGGCACCTCGGCGGCGAAGGCGGTCAACTGGGGATGGTCCCCGCGGCGCCGCGAAGCCGTATAGGCCTCGGCCGGGGACGGAGAAGGGCTACTGGCCACGCCGTCAGGGTTTCACACCCGGCCGACATTCCGCATGCGGTGGGTGGTCAACACGGTCAGTGCCCCCGCGACGCAGCGCGCCTCGAGCGGCATGACACCCATGCGCTCGCCGTCGGCGTAGACGGGGAGCCGGTCGCCGTCGAAGCACACCGACGCCGCGCGCAGCGTGCGGACCGCCGGGTGGTCGAGATGACGGCCCGTGCGCAGCTTCGGCAGCATCGCGACCAGGTCCGCGCGCCCGACCTCGCCCACCACGGTGAGGTCGAAGAGCCCGTCGGTGGCGTCGGCGCGGGGGCAGATCGGGATGCCGCCGCCGTACCAGGCGGTGTTGCCGACGGCGACGAGCGTCGCGTCGAGCCGAAGCCGCGTGGTCTCGGTCGTGAGGGTGACCGGACGGGCCCGGAACCGGGCCAGTTCGGCGATGATCGCGAGATCGTAGCGGCGAGGACCGGCAGGCCAGCGCAGCCGGTTGGCCCGCTCGGACACCAGCGCGTCGAACCCGGCGCACAGCACGGTGGCGAACCAGGTGCCGTCCACCTGGCCGAGGTCCATCCGGTGGCGGGCGCCCGCGCGCAGGGCGGCCACCACCTCGTCGACGGCGGCGAGGGGATCGTCCGGCACGCCCAGCGCTCGGGCGAAGTCGTTACCGGTGCCGGACGGGACGATGCCGAGCGCGACCGGGGTGCCCGCGCAGAACTGGACGCCCTGGTGCACCGCGCCGTCCCCGCCGAGCACCACGAGCGCGTCCAGGCCCCCACCACCCGCACGCGCCATCAGCGCGCGGGACTCCTCGACGGAGTTCGCGACGAGCAGGTCGAGCCGGTCGACCGCGCGGCGGAGCCTGGCCGCGACGGTGCCCGCGACGCGGGCGGCCGCACCGTGGCCGGAATCGGGGTGCACGGCCAGTGCCGCGTGGATCCCCGTCACGGATCAGGTGACGTCGTCGGTGCCGCCCGACTTCGCGCCCGGCTTGGCAGGCGGTTCCTCGGCCGTGCTCGGCGTGTAGTCGAACGGGGCGGCCTCGTCGTCGGACAGCTTGTCCCAGCCCTCGTCCTGGCGGACCTTGTCCAGCCGCTTGTCCGCCCTGTGGTCGTGGATGCGGGCGACCTGGATGGACAGCTCGAAGAGCACCGTGAGCGCGGCGGCGAGGCCGATCATGGAGAACGGGTCCGAGCCGGGCGTGGCGAAGGCGGCGAACACGAACAGCGCGAAGATCAGGCCCCGGCGCCACTTCTTCAGTTTCTCGTACCGGAGCACACCGATGAAGTTGAGCATCACCACGAGCAGCGGCAGCTCGAAGCTCACGCCGAAGATGAGCAGCAGGGACAGCACGAACGAGATGTACTTGTCACCGGCCAGCGCCGTGGAGAACTCGCCGCCACCGAAGCCGACGAGCAGCTTCAACGCGTTCGGGATGAGCAGGTAGGCCAGCACGGCCCCGCCCGCGAACAGGATCGTGGCGAACCCGACGAAGCTGAGCGCGTACTTGCGCTCCTTCGAGTACAGGCCGGGCGCGATGAACGCCCACACCTGGTACAGCCAGCCGGGGGCGATGAGCACGAGGCCCGCCGCGATGCCGACCTTCAACTGGATCATGAAGTTCTCGAACGGCTGGGTCTGCAACAGGGTGCAGCCGTGCCCGGGGAACTCGATCCTGGTCGCGCTGGGCCCGGTGGACGGCAGCGCGCAGTAGGGACCGGTGATGATGTCACCGAGCTTCGGGATCGGCCCGACCTTGGTGCCGAACCAGATGAACCCGAGGATGCCCCCGGCGATCACGAACAGCAGTGCGTAACCGAGCCGGCGGCGGAACTCGTAGATGTGCTCGATGAGGGTCATCGTGCCGTCGGGGTTGTGCCGACGGCTGCGCCGGCGCCGCTTGCTGCGGCGGCCGGACCGTGGGGAGGCGGGGTCCGCCACTGGGGGATCCGTTCTCGTCAGCTGGCGTTCTTCTGCGCCTGCTCGGCCGGTGAAGCGGTGGACTGCTTGCTCGCCTGCTGCTTCTTCAGCTCGTCGAGCTGGCGCTGCAGCTTGGCGACCTCGTCGTCCTCCGCGGGCTTCGCGGCGGGCAGCTGCTTGGCGTCGGCGTCCTCGGCGGTCTCGCCCGCCTTGTCACCGTCGCCGCGCATGTCCTTGGTTTCGGCCTTGAAGATCTTCATCGACTTCCCGATGGACCTCGCGGCGTCCGGCAGCCGCTTGGCCCCGAACAGCAGGACCACGACTAGCACCAGGATGATCAAGTGCCACGGCTGCAACCCGTTCAGCATGAGCGGCCTCCTCTGTCTCGTCTGCGGGCAATGTTACTTGGTCGGCCTGACCGCGCGTCGCTCGTCGATCGCGACGCGCAACGCTGCCGAGCGGGCGCGGAGCATCCCGGTCCGGTCTTGGGTATTCGTCGCCACCATGCTCATGGTGTGCCGGAAGCGGCGCAAGGTTTTCCCTGCGCGAACGGCGATCAGCGCGAGCAGTACCAGCCCGAGCACGATGAGCAGGGCGCTCGGCAGATAGGACACGACGGACACCCTACTGACCCCAGGTGACCGGCAGGTGACGTGCCCGCGCCAGCGCGTCGGCGGCCCGGTTGCGAACGGCTTTCCCCAGTTCAGCGGGCTGTTCGACCTCGACGTCGCCGCCGAGGCTGAGCATCAGCCGCACCATCCACGACTCGTCGCCGTACCGCATGCTGACCCGCAGCCGCCCGCCGTCGAGCTCGTCGAGCTCTTCGCACGGGTAGTACTCGGCGACCCAGCGCGCGTCCGGCGCCAGCACCAGCACCGCCTCCGGCTGGCCGGGGCGCGCCGAGAACACGCCGTCGGTCAGATCCGTCGGCGTGGCGTGCGCGGGCGGGACAGCGGGCTCGTCGAGGACTTCGAGCTCCTCGATCCGGTCGAGCCGGAAGAGCCGGACGCCCTCGGCGCGGCGGCACCACGCTTCGAGGTAGCCGACGGCCTGCACGATGAGCAGGCGCATCGGGTCCACCGTGCGTTCGGTGATCTGGTCCTTCGACGCCGTGTAGTACCGCATCCGCACCGCGCGCCTCGCCTGCAGCGCGCCGCGGACCGCCTCCCGCACCCGCGCGGTCTTCTTGCCTTCGCGAACACCGTTCCCGACGACGACGCCCGCCGGCTGCGCCTGCCCCGCCGCGGCCTCGATCTTCGCGATCGCCCGGTGCACCGCGTCGATGTCGAGCACGCCGGGGGTCTCGGCGAGCGCCCGCAGCGCCACCAGCAGCGCGGTCGCCTCGCCGCCGGTCAGCCGCAGCGGACGGCTCATCCCCGCGTCGTAGGTGACCGTGACGGTCTCGCCCTCGAACGACAGGTCGATGAGATCGCCCGGCCCGTACCCCGGCAGCCCGCACATCCAGAGCAGTTCGAGATCGCGGCGCAGCTGCTTCGGCGTCACGTCGAAGTCCCTGGCCGCCTCGTCGATGCGGATACCGGGACGCGCCAGCAGGTACGGCACGAGAGCGAGCAGCCTCGGCATTCGCGCCGGAGTCGACGTGGTCATCGCTCGCTCCCCTGCCCTGCGATCGCCTCGAGCCGGTCCAGCACGGCCTTGCGCAGCACGTCCGGCTCCAGCACCAGCACGTCGGGCCCCTGCGCGGCGAGCCAGTCGGCCGCGCTCTCCGGGAAGTACAGGTCGATCGCGACGATGTCGCCGTCGTCGCCGCCGATCGCTTCGTGGCCGACGACCCTGCCTCGGCGCCGCACCCCGGCGCCCTTGCCCTCGGCGACCCACACCTTCGCGGTGGACACCGGTGCCGGGTCCGGGTCACCGGTGCCCGCGACGAACTTGAGCAGGTTCACGTCGTCGGGCCGCCGCACCGTGCCCGGCGCGCCGAGTGCCGTCACCGAGCCGGTGACCCTGGACAGCCGGAAGCACCGCGGCGCGTCCCGCTCGCGGTCGTGGCCGACGACGTACCAGCGGGCGCGCCAGGACACCACGCCCCACGGCTCCAGCTCGCGCATCCGCCGCTCGGGCGATCCGGACCGCCGGTATTCGAAGCGCACCGCCTGCCCCTTCTGCACCGCGGCGAGCAGTGGCGCGAAGGCGGGCTCGGTCCGCACCCTCGGCTCGACCACCGTCGGCGCGTTGTCGTCGACCTCCACCCCGGCGGCGCGCAGCTTCACCAGCGCGCCCTGCGCCTGCCCGGTCAGCTCCGGGGAATCCCACAACCGCACCGCGAGGCCGACCGCGGTCGCCTCGTCCGGAGCCAGGTCGATTTCGCCCAGCTCGTAGTCGCGGCGCGCGATCCGGTAGCCCTCCACGGCGTCGAACGACCCGTTCTTCCCCGTCTCGAGCGGAATCCCCAGCTCGCGCAGCTCGGTCTTGTCCCGCTCGAACATCCGGAAGAACGCCTCGTCGCTGGCCGCGCCGGCGTATCCGGGCACGATGCCCCTGATCCGCTCGGCGGAGAGGTACTGCCGGGTGGACAGCAGGGCGAGCACCAGATTGACCAGGCGTTCGGCGCGGGCGGTGGACACCCGACCACAGTAGCCCGCTTCGCCCGACCCGATGGAGAGGTCCGGCCGTCGCGCGTCGTAACCGCGTGCCCGCACCGCATCCGGGGAGCCAACCGGCGGGTTCCGTATGCCCCGAAGGTCACCGTGACGATGTGCGCGTCGATTCCGGCGCGATGGGTGGCGAGAGCGTGGAGCCGCCCGGCATCGTGCTGGGCACGCCCAGCGGACTTCACCTTGCCCCCATAGGAGCATCGTTCGGGGCCGTCGGCGCCCGTACCGTCGGAGGCATGACCGATCGCGTACTCCTGATCACCGGTGCGTCCCGCGGCCTCGGCGCCGCCACGGCACGGCACGCCGCCGCGGCGGGCTACCGGCTGGCACTGGTCTCGCGCCGCACGGAAAACCTCGAAGCGCTCACGGCCGAAATCGGGACCGACCGAGTGCTGGCCCTCGCCGCCGACGTCACCGACTGGGACCAGGTCTCGAACGCCGTCACCGCCGCCGAACAGCACTTCGGCAGGCTGGACGCGGTCTTCGCCAACGCCGGGCTCCTGGTGCCGACCTCGTTCTTCGGCACCGGCGGCGCCGAGCCGCAGCGGTGGCGCGACATGATCCTGACCAACGTCTACGGCCCCGCGATCACCGCGCGGGCGGCGCTTCCCGCGCTCGCCAAGACCAAGGGGCACCTGCTGATCACCGGCTCGGTCGCGGGCCGCGGCATCCGGCCCGGCAATCTCTACTCGGCCACCAAGTGGGCGGTCAGCGGGCTGGCCGGATCGATCAGGGCGGAGGCCGTCGGCACCGGCGTCCGGGTGACCGTGGTGCAGCCCGGCATCGTCGACACCGAGATGATCACCGACGAGATGCGCGCCAAGCCGAAGCTCGACCCCGGCGACATCGCGCGCGCCGTGCTGTACGCGCTGGAGCAGCCGCCCCACGTCGACGTCAACGAGATCGTGATCCGGCCGACCGGGCAGGACCCCGAGCGCTAGCTCGCGCATTCAGCACCGCCGCGCAAGCCACTGCCGAGCTTCCGCGCTAAAGGGAGCCGATCAGGCGTTCCACGCGCTCGTCGACCGAGCGGAACGGGTCCTTGCACAGCACGGTGCGCTGCGCCTGGTCGTTGAGCTTGAGGTGCACCCAGTCGACGGTGAAGTCCCGCCCCGCCGCCTGCGCCGCCGCGATGAAGTCGCCGCGGAGCTTCGCGCGCGTGGTCTGCGGCGGGGTGTCCTTCGCCAGCTCGATCTCGCCGTCGTCGGTTACCCTGCGCACCAGGCCCTTGCGCTGCAGCAGGTCGAAGATGCCGCGACCGCGCCGGATGTCGTGGTAGGCGAGGTCGAGCTGCGCGATACGCGGGCTCGACAGATCGAGGTCGTGCTTGGCCCGGTACTGCTCCACCAGGCGGTGCTTGATCGCCCAGTCGATCTCGGTGTCGATCTTGGTGAAGTCCTGCTGCTCGACGGCGTCGAGCGCGCGGCCCCACAGCTCGATGACCTTCTCCGCGGTCGGGCCGGAGTCGTTCGCCTTGACGTGCTGGACGGCGCGCGCGTAGTACTCGCGCTGGATGTCCAGCGCCGACGCCTCGCGGCCGCCCGCGAGCCGGACCTGCCTGCGGCCGGTGAGGTCGTGGCTGATCTCGCGGATCGCCCTGATCGGGTTGTCCAGCGTGAAGTCGCGGAACTGCACGCCCTGCTCGATCATCTCCAGCACCAGGTTCGCCGCCCCGACCTTCAGCAGGGTCGTCGGCTCGGCCATGTTCGAGTCGCCGACGATCACGTGCAGCCGCCGGTAGCGCTCCGCGTCCGCGTGCGGCTCGTCGCGCGTGTTGATGATCGGCCGCGAGCGCGTTGTGGCGCTCGACACACCCTCCCAGATGTGTTCCGCCCGCTGGGAAAGGCAGTACACCGCGCCGCGCGGGGTC
This sequence comes from Amycolatopsis minnesotensis, assembly GCF_039529815.1. NCBI lineage: Bacteria > Bacillati > Actinomycetota > Actinomycetes > Pseudonocardiales > Pseudonocardiaceae > Amycolatopsis > Amycolatopsis minnesotensis. The sequence goes on from NZ_BAAANN010000043.1 coordinate 46,575, forward strand.
TGCAGCACCTTGCCCGCGCCGCAGATCAGCTGGCGCGTGACCAGGAACGGCAGCAGCACGTCCGCGATCCTCGAGAACTCGCCCGCCCTGGTGACCAGGTAGTTCTCGTGGCAGCCGTACGAGTTGCCCGCCGAGTCCGTGTTGTTCTTGAACAGGAAGATGTCGCCGCCGATGCCCTCGTCCGCGAGCCTGCGCTCCGCGTCGACCAGCAGGTCTTCGAGGATCCGCTCGCCGGCCTTGTCGTGGGTGACGAGCTGGGTGAGGTCGTCGCACTCGGCCGTCGCGTACTCCGGATGCGACCCCACGTCGAGGTAGAGCCGCGACCCGTTGGACAGGAACACGTTCGAGGACCGGCCCCACGATACGACGCGCCGGAAGAGGTACCTGGCGACCTCGTCTGGCGATAGCCTGCGCTGGCCGTGAAAGGTGCACGTGACCCCGAACTCGGTCTCGATGCCAAAGATCCGCCGCTGCATCCCCCAAGCCTAGGCGTAAACCCCCTCCGGGCGGTGCGCCGTTCGGGCGGCGACACGCTTTCGACTAGGTTGCGGCTTGTGCTCAGCCACTTGAAAAAACCGCTCAGGCAGGTCGGGAAAACCGATCGCCAACTCGTCCGCCGCAGCGCCGAACTCCCCCGAACCAGGGCCGACGCCCTGCTCACGGCGGTGAGCAGGGCCGCGAACAAGGGCAGGCTGTGGTGGGTGGTCGGCGCCGTCCTCGCCACCCGGAAAGGTGCGACACGCCGAGGGGCGTTACGGGGCGTAGCCGCCATCGCGGGCGCCAGCGCGGCGGCCAACCTCGTCGGCAAGCCGCTGTTCCCCCGCCGCAGGCCCGCCGCCGAGGAGGTTCCCGAGCACCGGAGGCTCACCAAGCGGCCCACCTCGTCGTCGTTCCCGTCCGGGCACTCCGCCTCGGCCGCCGCGTTCACCACGGCGGTGGTCATGGAAGCCCCGAAGGCCGGGCTCGCGGTCGCCCCGCTGGCCGCCGTCGTCGCGTACTCGCGCGTGCACACCGGCGTGCACTGGCCGAGCGACGTCGGCGCGGGTGTGCTGATCGGCGTCGGCGCCGGGCTCGTCACCCGGCACTGGTGGCCGCTGCACCCCGACGTCCCCGCGCACACAGCGCACGAAGCCGACGCACCCCTCATGGTCGACGGCGAGGACATGCTCGCCCTCGTCAACCCGCACTCCGGTGTCAACGGGCAGGACCCGACCGAGGACGTCCGCTACGCATGGCCGAAGGCGACCCTGCGCTACCCCGATGCCGACGCCGACATCCGCGCGCAGCTCGAATCCGAGATCGAACGGGCGGGCGGCACGATCCGCGCGCTCGGCGTCGCGGGCGGGGACGGCACCGTCGCGGCGGTCGCCTCCGTCGCCGCCGAGCAGGGGCTCCCGCTCGCGCTCATCCCGGCCGGCACCCTGAACCACTTCGCGCGCGACGTCGGCGTCCGCTCGATGCCGGACGCCGACGAGGCCACCGAGACGGGTTCCGCGGTCGGGATCGACCTCGGCGAGGTGGAGATCGACGGCACCAGCGGGCCGGACCGCCGGTGGTTCGTCAACACCGCCAGCCTCGGCGGCTACCCGGAAATGGTGCGGGTGCGGGAAAAACTGCAGGACCGGCTGCCGAAGTGGCCTGCCGCCGCGATCGCGCTCGTCCGCACGCTCCGCCGCGCGCGGCCGCTCCAGGTCGAGCTCAACGGCAAGCGGACCGCGGTGTGGCTGATCTTCGTCGGCAACGGCACCTACGCGCCGAAGGGACTGGCGCCCAGCCGCCGCCCAGCGCTCGACACCGGCCTGCTCGACGTCCGGTACCTGCGCGCCGACCTGCCCTACTCGCGTGCCCGGTTCGTGCTGGCGACCTTGACCAACTCGCTCGCCGCCAGCCGCGTGTACCGCGAGGAGGACATCCCGGAACTCGACGTCCGCCTTCTCGACGGGAACCGCAGGGTGGCCACCGACGGCGAGGTCGGCCCGCTCGGGAACCACTTCCGGTTCCGCTCCCGCCCCAGCGCGCTGACCATCTACCGCAAGCGCTGATCGGTCAGACTTGGTGGTCCCCTCGTCCCTTCTTGGGGATCACCTCATGGGAACCTCAACTCGCACCCATTACCGTCCGTGCTGACAGGCCGCCGACAGTCTCGGCCACGAAGCCGGATCCAAGGCGGACAACCATGCGCGCGCACCCCGTTCACGCCACGGGCCTCCTCGGCGTCCTCGCCATGGTCGCGGCGTGCGCGGCACCTTCGCCCACCGCTCCCCCGTCCGCGGCACAGGCCACCGGGCGGCTCGAAAACGTGACCATCCCGGCCACCGCTTCGGCGTTCCGCGCCAGGGAAGCCCACGTCTACCTGCCGCCGGAAACCGGGGAACCGGGGAAGCACCCGGTGCTGGTGCTGCTCGCGGGTGTCCCCGGCGCCACCGACAACTGGTTCACCCACGGCGGCGCGGCCGAGTTCATCGACGAGTTCGCGACCGCACACGACGGGCAGGCTCCCGTCGTCGTCGCCCCTGACGACACCGGCGAGGACAACCGGGACCTGCTGTGCATGGACAGCCCCGCCGCCGCCGTCGACACCTACCTGAGCCAGGACGTCCCTGCCTGGCTGGAAACCCAGCCGTGGGCCGATCAGGACACCAGCCGGTGGGCCGTCGGCGGGCTCTCCTACGGCGGCACCTGCGCCTACCAGCTCGCCGTCCGCCATCCCGCGCTCTTCCCCACGTTCCTGGACTTCTCCGGCGAAAGCCGTCCGATGCTCGACACCGTCGAAAACGCCGTCAGCACGCTCTTCGACGGCAACTCGCGCGCCTACGCGAAACAGGACCCGCTCGCGATCCTCGCGACGGCCCGCTTGCCCGGCACCGCGGGCATGCTGGCCGTTGGCGACGACGACGAGCCCTACACCGGCGAGCAGCGCGAGGTCGAGACGGCCTGCCGCCGGGCAGGCGTCCAGATCACCTCGGCCGAGTTGCCCGGCGGCCACGACTGGGATGTCTGGCGCGCCGCGCTGCGCCGGGCCGAACCCTTCCTGGGCCAGCGCATGAAACTCGACGGGACGCGCCCATGAGCGACGTCCGCTCCCTGCTGAGCGCCGGTGACCCCACCATTCCCGGCGAGGTGTCCGACCACGCGCGGCAGCTCGGCGCGTTCGAGTCCCCGGTCATCTGGATCACGCTGCTCACCGCCGCGATCTGGCTCATCGCGCTCACCGCGACCCTGTGGCACCGGAAGCGCGCCCGCACCGCCTCCGGCGCGGTCGCGCTGTGCTGCCTGCTGCTCGCGGCCGTCACCTGGGTCAACAGCTACGTCGGGTACGTGCGCACCAACGACGACCTCAGCCGCCTGCTCAAGCGGGGCGTCGGCGCCGCCCAGATGATCGGCCGCCTGCTCGACGACGGCCAGGACGCGCCCGACGACGCGAACGCCCGGCGCGTGCGCCCGACCGGTCCCGTCGCGGACGGCGGCACCCAGATCGACGCGCTGTCCCTGCCCGACCCGGCGCACGCGGTCCCGGCGGGCAGGAACTTCGTCGTACTGCCGCCCGGTTACCACGATCCCGCGAACGCGGGCAGGCGCTATCCCGTCGTGTACCTCCTCCACGGTTACCCGTTCGGCGGACCGGAAGACTGGCTCACCTCCGGCGACGCACCCGCCACCCTGCGGCTCCTGCTCCGCGGCCACACGGTGGAACCGATGATCCTGGTGAGCGTGGACATGACCGCCGGCCAGCCGAGCCAGGACTGGGAATGCCTCGACGTCCCCGGCGGCCCGAAGCTGGAAAGCTACCTCTCCCAGACCGTGGTGCCCGCGATCGACGGCCGCTACCGCACCATCGCCGACCGCGCCCACCGCGCGCTCGGCGGCATGTCCGGCGGCGGGTTCGGCGCGCTCAACATCGGCCTGCACCACGTCGGCCAGTTCGGCTCGCTCCTGATCGCACTCCCCTACGACGACCCCGGCGACGCCGACGCGCTGTTCCGCGGCGACGCCGCCGCGGCACGGGCCAACACCCCGCGCGACTACCTCGCGACCATGCCGCTGCCGCAACGCCCCGCCGTCATCCTCACCGCGGGCACCGGGGCGCCCACCGACGTAGCCACCTCGCGCCGGATCGCCGCCGCGCTCGGCGAACGCGGTATCGAGGCCGTGGTCCACATCGAACGCGGGTTCAACCACACCTGGCACACCGCGCGCGCCACCCTGCCCTACCTGCTCGCGTTCGCCGACCAGCACTTCCCGCGCTGAAACCGGCCCACCGCACGGAAAAGGGCTCGCGCCAGTACTGGCGCGAGCCCTTTTCTGTGCGATTGCTACTCCTTCGCGGAGTCGCCGTCCTTCTGCTCGTCCTCGGTCTTGCCCGCTTCGGCATCGTCCTTCGCGGCGTCACCCTTGTCCGGCGCGGGAAGCACGGCTTCGAGCGCGGCGCCCTCGATCCGCTTGAACGCGCGCCGAGGCCGGTTCCGGTCCAGCACCGCCACCTCGAGCTTCACTGGCTCGCTGTCCCCGTTGCCGTTGGCCGCGGACCCCGACCCGGTGGTCGTCGGCGAGCGCAGCGCGTCGACCGCGATCTTCACCGCGTCCACCAGCGCCAGCCCCGGCTCGTAGCTTTCCTTCAGCTTCGTGGTGATCGTGTCCGCGTGGCCACCCATCACCACGAACCGCGGCTCGTCGCCGATCGACCCGTCGTAGGTCAGCCGGAAGAGCTGGTCCTCTTCGCTGGTCGCCCCGATCTCGGCGACGCACACCTCGACCTCGAACGGCTTGAGCTGCTCGGTGAAGATGCTGCCCAGCGACGCGGCGTAGGCGTTCGCGAGCGCACGCGCGCTGACGTCCCTGCGGTCGAACTGCAGGCCCTTGAGATCGGCGTGCCGGATGCCCGCGACCCGCAGGTTCTCGAACTCGCTGTACCGGCCTACCGCGGCGAAGCCGATCCGGTCGTAGATCTCGGACAGCTTGTGCAACGTGGTGGACGGGTTCTCGGCCACGAACAGCACACCGTCGGCGTACTTCAGCACCGCCACGCTGCGGCCGCGCGCGATGCCCTTGCGGGCGAGCTCGGAACGCTCGCGCAGTACCTGCTCCGGTGAGGCGTACAGCGGCATGGTCACGGGTTTGGCTCCGCTCGGTCGATCTTCAACGAGTCACAGATGGGTCGGGGCGGGTCAGCGCGGGCGCGCCGCTTCGGCACGGGCGTTCACCACGGCCTCGGCCACCGCCTCCGCCTGCTCGGCGGGCAGCGGGAGCGCGCCGTCCTCCGCGGTGACCGTGACGACGGTCGGGAAGATCCGGCGCGCCAGATCCGGCCCGCCGGTCGCGGTGTCGTCGTCGGCCGCGTCGTACAACGCCTCGACCGCAGCCCTGATCGCGCCCTCGGCGCCGGCGTCCGGGTCGTACAGCTTCTTCAGCGCCGACTTCGCGAACATCGAGCCGGACCCGATCGCGTGGTAGCCGCCGAACTCCTCGTACCGGCCGCCCGCCACGTCGTAGGACACGATCCGCCCGCCGCGACGGGAATCGGCGGCCTCGGTGTCGTACCCGACGAACAACGGCACCACCGCGAGCCCCGCCATGGCGGCGTCGAGATTGGCCTTCACCATCGCGGCGAGCTTGTTCGTCTTGCCGTCGAGCGAAAGCGGGACGCCTTCGAGCTTCTCGTAGTGCCCCAGCTCGACCGCGTAGAGCCGCACCATGTCCAGCGCCAGCCCCGCGGTGCCCGCGATGCCCACCGCGGAGTACTCGTCGGTGACGTGCACCTTGTCCATGTCGCGGTTGGCGATCAGGTTACCGGTGGTGGCCCTGCGATCACCCGCGATCAGCACCCCGCCGTCGAAGGTGACGGCCACGATGGTGGTGCCGTGCGGCACCTCGAGGCCGCTCACCGGCAACCGCGCCGCCCGCTCCGGCGACGGCAGCAGCTCCGGCGCCTGCGTCTTCAGGAAATCGATGAACGACGAGGTCGCGGTCGAAAAGTAGGACGCGGGCAGCGCGGCACCCGAGAGCCCCGAGGTGTTCTCCATACGTGCTCGTGATTCCTATCTGTGCGTGGATGTTTCCTGGTGCGCCGGACGCGGTGCGGGCTACTGCCCGCCCTTCTGCACGTAGGCGCGCACGAAGTCCTCGGCGTTCTCTTCCAGCACGTCGTCGATCTCGTCGAGGATCGTGTCCACGTCCTCGCCGAGCTTCTCCCTGCGCTCCTGACCTGCCGAAGTGTCCGGGCCGGACTCATAGCCGCTGTCGTGGCCCTCGTCGGACTCACCCTGCTGCTTGTCGCTCTGTTCCTGAGCCATGCCGCCTCCAGGTGTCGCTGTCTCTCCTAGCCTACTCAGCAGTCATGACATTTTCGCCACGGTGAGCGCCGTGTGTCAGTCCGAACCGGTGAGCGCCTCGACGAGCTGCTCCGCGGTGGCGGACTCGTCGAGCAGCTTCCCCACGTGCGCCTTAGTCCCCCGCAACGGCTCCAGTGTCGGGATCCGCACCAGCGACTCCCTGCCAACGTCGAAGATGACCGAATCCCACGATGCGGCCGCGATCGAGCTCGCGTACTTCTCCAGCGCCCTGCCGCGGAAGTAGGCGCGGGTGTCCGACGGCGGGGTGATGATCGCCGCCTGCACCTCCTCCTCGGTGACCAGCCGCTTCATCGAGCCGCGGGTGACCAGCCGGTTGTACAGGCCCTTCCCCAGCCGGACATCGGAGTACTGCAGGTCCACCAGGTGCAGCCGCGGCGCGCCCCACGCGAGCTGGTCCCGCGCGCGGTACCCCTCCAGCAGCCGCAGCTTCGCGGGCCAGTCCAGCCGGTCCGCGCACTCGGCGGGGTCGCGGTTCAACGCGTCGAGCGTCTCGCCCCAGACCCGCAGCACCTCCTTCGACGCCTCGTCCGCGCCCGTGCGCTCCAGATGCGCGGCGGCCAGCTCGTGATAGGCGTACTGCAGTTCCAGTCCCGTGTACTTGCGCCCGTTCACCAGCGCGACCTTCGCCTTGAGCGTCGGGTCGTGGCTGATCTGGTGCACCGCGCGCACCGGCTCGTCCAGCTTGAGGTCGTCGAACCGGACGCCGTCCTCGATCATGTCGAGCACCAGCGCCGTCGTGCCGACCTTCAGGTAGGTCGAGTACTCCGCGAGGTTCGCGTCGCCGATGATCACGTGCAGCCTGCGGTACTTGTCCGCGTCCGCGTGCGGCTCGTCGCGGGTGTTGATGATCCCGCGCTTCAGCGTCGTCTCCAGGCCCACCTCGACCTCGATGTAGTCCGACCGCTGGGAAAGCTGGAAGCCGGCCTCCTCGCCCTGCGCCCCGATCCCCACCCGGCCCGACCCGGTGACGACCTGCCTCGACGCGAAGAACGGGGTGAGCCCGCCGATCACCGCCGTGAACGGCGTCGACCGCGCCATCAGGTAGTTCTCGTGCGTGCCGTAGCTCGCGCCCTTGCCGTCGACGTTGTTCTTGTACAGCTGCAGCGCGGGCTGCCCCGGCACGGTGGCCGCCTTGAGCGCGGCCTCCTCCATCACCCGCTCGCCTGCCTTGTCCCAGATCACCGCGTCACGCGCGTTCGTCACCTCCGGCGCCGAGTACTCCGGGTGCGCGTGGTCGACGTAGAGCCGGGCACCGTTGGTGAGGATGACGTTCGCCGCGCCGAGGTCCTCGACGTCCGGGTCGTGACCGGGCCCGCCGGGGCCGGCCAGGTCGAACCCGCGCGCGTCCCGCAGCGGCGACTCCACCTCGTAGTCCCACCTGGCCCGCCGAGCCCGGGGGATGTCGGCAGCGGCCGCGTACGCCAGTACGACCTGTGTCGAGGTCAGCACCGGGTTCGCGGTCGCGTCGCCCGGCACCGCGATGCCGTATTCGACTTCGGTTCCCATGATCCGCCGCATGGGCTCCACCCTACGGGTAGCGGCCGTGCGACGATGCCCCCATGCCAGCAGGTGACGAACTCGTGGCCCGCTACGACGCGGACGGCACCGCGGTCGGCAGCACCACCCGTGCCGACGTGCGGGCGAGGGGACTCTGGCATGCGGCCGCCGTGGTGCTGGTCCGCTCCGGTGACGGCAAGTCCGTCTACGTGCACCTCCGCGCCCCGGACAAGGACGTGTTCCCCGGCGCGTACGACTGCTGGGCAGGTGGTGTGGTCGCCGCGGGCGAGGAGCCGGCCGACTGCGCCGAACGCGAACTCGCCGAAGAGCTCGGAATCCGCGGCGTGGCACTGGAACCGCTCTTCACGCACGTCTTCGACGAGCCGCCGATCCGCTGCCACAACTTCGCCTACGAGGTCCGCTGGGACGGCGAGATCACGCACCAGCCCGAGGAAATCGTCTCCGGCGGCTGGATGTCACTGGCGGAACTGCGGAACTGGGCGGAAGACCCGTCGGGCCCGCTCGTGCCCGACGGCAGGCTCGGCGTGCTGGAGTGGTTCCGCCGCTACGGCTGAACGCCGCCGAGCTTGCCTGCCGCCACCGGCGCCAGCCGCTTCGCCGCATCGACGGCCCGCGCTTCGCTGGAAGCGGCCACATCGATCACCGACAGCAGATCGCCCTTCGCGACGAGCACCGTGCACGTCGTCCCCGAGGACCACGCGGACACCGCGTCCGCACCCGGCGGCGACGCGATCGCGACCGGCCTTCCCGCGCAGCCCAGCGTCGGCACCATCTCGGCCGCCTTGCCACCGGGGTAGGCGGCCACGCGCTGGCTCAGCAGCGCCCCGCTCTGGTAGCGCCAGTGCGCCGACACCGCCTGCGGCGGCATGCCCGCGGGGCAGCCCGCCGCCGGGGGCGCCTCCGGCGCGCGGCGGACGCCTTCCTCCGCGAGGTCCGGATCCGACAGCAGCGCGGTGGCCGGTTCGACCGTCGGCGGCGCGGCGACGGGCGGCTGGGCGGGGCTCGGCGGCTCCGAGGCGGGTGGTGCATCGGACGCGGCGGACGCCGTCGTCGGCGGCGTCGTCTCGTCGTAGTACGTCTCGAGGTCGTTCGGCCGGTCCGCGCAGCCGGCGAGTCCGGCCAGTGCGAACGCGGTAATGGCTGTGACACCCGAAATCCGCGTACGGCGCACGGTCTGCCCCCTCCGTAACCTCTTCCCGACCGCGCCGACCCTAGTGCAGGGCGTCAGCGCCACTGCAGCGAGGACCGCCGCGCCCAGTACGCCTCGGCGTTTTCCGCCGGTTCCGCCAGCGCCGCCAGCTCGGCCCCGGAAAGCGCCGCCTTCGTTCCGTCCAGGTTGGACGCCAGCTGCGCACGGCTCGACGGGCCGATCAGCACGGTGTCCGCCCACGGCTGTGCCAGCGCCGCGGCCACCGCGATCGCGTCCGGTCCCACGCCGTGCGCCGCCGCGGCCGCCCGCACCTGCTCCGGCGGATCGACTACGAGCCTGCCGTTCGCGAGGGTTTCCTTCAGCAGCACGGTAAAACCCGCTTCACGCACCTCGGCCAGCGCTTCCCCCACGGAGGGCTCCAGCACGTTCCAAGTGGACTGGACCGCGGTGAACACCCGCTGCCCCGCCACTTCGAGCGCGCTCGCCCGGCGCACGACGTCCGCCTGCGCGGGGCCGGAGGTCGAAAACCCGACGCGGACGCCGCTCGCGGCCAGCTCGGCGAGCGCTTCGAGCAACGGCTCGTCGGTGAACAGCGGACTGTCCGGTGTCAGCGAATGCACCTGGTAGAGCGAAATCGCGGCACCGAGCAGGCCGGTGCTCTCCGTCCACTGTGTACGGAACCGGCCGAGCGAGTGCTCCTTCGCCTCGTGCACCTCGGCGTCGAGCCGCCAATCGCCGACGTAGGCGTAGCCCCATTTGCTCGAGACCAGGACGTCGCGGTGACCGCGTTCCCGCAGCCAGCTCGCCAGGAAGTCCTCGGCCAGCCCGTAGGACCTGGCCACGTCCACCTGCCGGACACCGGCCAGGTAGGCGTCGTCGAGCACTTCGTGCGTCGCCGCGCGCAGGGCGGGCACACTCCGGTCGGCAGGCAGGGCGCCGTCCCGCCCGAGGTTGATGTAGGCGGGCCTGCCGAGCGCCGCGAGACCGAGCCCTGTCCGGTCGATGCGGGTGCGGGGTGACGTCATGCGCTTGACGGTAACCGAAGGTATTCGCACTTTCAGAGCCGCGCCGTATAGGTCGTTATACATTTGGTGGGGGCATCGCCAGCCGACCGGTGGCCGAGGCGGAACCCTTCGCGGCCGTCACGGGTACATCCGCCGGGAAGTCACCAGCGGCGACCGGCGCGATATCCCGCGCCGGTCGCCCGTCCGTCAGACGGTGCGGCCCAGCATGGAAAGCAGCTGAACGGCGGGGTCAGTGCTGGCGGTGGGGACCGGAGCGGCGAAAATTCCCAGGCCGGCCACCCGCTCGGCATTGGCACGCGCGTAGACCAGGCAGTTGCCGACCGCGGCCGGATCGAGCGACTCGTCCTGGCCGGACGCACGGGCCAGATCCCACTCGTGGACGGTCAGGTCGACGAGCATCTGGTCCGCGTACACGGTGAGCGGAGCCTCTCCGAAGGAGAACCGGGCCGTCCCGGACAGATCGGCGCCGTCCCACGCCTCGAGGGAGCGCTCCGCCGCCTCATCCCACGCACGCACGGGGTCGACGCCGACCACGTCGCCGTCGTAGCGGTCACCCACCTGCTCCAGGGTCTCCCCGGCGAGCAGGTGCGGGACCCACAGGTGCTCGCCGACCAGGTGGTTGACAAGATCTCGGATCGTCCACTCGGTACACGGCGTCGCATCGTTCCACTGTCGGCCCTCGACCGCGTGCACCCGTGCGCCGAAACGATCGATAGCACCGGGAATCAACCGCAGGGCGGAATTCGGCATGGCAAAAGATTACGGCATGATCAGGGCAGGCAGCAGCCCACGGACAAGAGTGCTTCCGCGGCAAGGCAATCCGGATACGAAAGCGTGATCTTCGAGGAAGAATTCGTCGCGGTCACAATCCGGGAGCGCGCCAGTGCCGGAGTTCGCGGACGCCGACGCCGCCAGGTTCGCCGCGGTGGCGGGAGAACGCTCAGCTTTCGCGGCGGCGCAGCAGTTCGAGGAACTGCTCCGAGTTCAGCACCTGCCGATGTAGCTTCTCCAGGCGCGCGGCGGGCGCGCGGACGTAGCCCTTGCCGAACACCGGCGCGATCTGGCGCAGGCTCGCCCCCGCCTCCCGCGCGGCCAGCAGTGCCCAGTCCGACGCGTTGGCGCAAGCCGTCGACGCCGCGCGAAACTCACCGAGCAGTTCGATCAGCTCGTCGGCGTCGAGTTCGCCACGGCGAACGGATTCCGCCACCGTCTCGAGCCAGTTCATGATGCCCGCGGAGGTCACTGGAGCCGAATGCCGGGGCCGTTGCTCATCCATGCCACGCAGTATAGGACGTTATACGTTTATCCTCTCGTCCGCCCGCACGGCAAGGCAACGCGGCCGAGGAGTCCACAATGGACGTTCCCGGGGTGATACCGGAACACCCTCCGCTCTTGGCGGGCACGGCCCGGAAACGACGGTGCGGGGCCGCGTCCGAAGACGCGACCCCGCACCGTTGGTTCACCTACAGGTATTGACCGGTGTTCGTCGCGGTGTCGATCGCCCGCCCGGAGTCCTGGTTCTTGCCGGTGACGAGCGTGCGGATGTAGACGATCCGCTCGCCCTTCTTGCCGGAGATCCTGGCCCAGTCGTCCGGGTTCGTGGTGTTCGGGAGGTCTTCGTTCTCCGCGAACTCGTCCACGATGGCGTCGAGCAGGTGCTGCACCCGCAGGCCGGGCTGCTTGGTCTCCAGCACCGACTTGATCGCCGCCTTCTTCGCCCTGTCCACGATGTTCTGGATCATGGCGCCCGAGTTGAAGTCCCTGAAGTACAGGACCTCCTTGTCCCCGTTGGCGTAGGTGACCTCGAGGAACCGGTTGTCGTCGCTCTCCTCGTACATCCGCTCGACGGTGTGCTGGATCATCGCGTCGATCGTGGCCTTGGTGTCCCCGCCGAACTCGGTGAGGTCGTCGGCGTGGATCGGCAGCCCGGCCAGCAGGTACTTCGAGAAGATGTCCTTCGCGCCCTCGGCGTCGGGACGTTCGATCTTGATCTTCACGTCCAGCCTGCCCGGCCGCAGGATCGCGGGGTCGATCATGTCCTCGCGGTTGGACGCGCCGATCACGATGACGTTCTCGAGCCCTTCGACACCATCGATCTCCGACAGCAGCTGCGGGACGATCGTGGTCTCCACATCGGAGGACACCCCGCTGCCGCGGGTGCGGAAGATCGAGTCCATCTCGTCGAAGAACACGATCACCGGAGTGCCCTCGGACGCCTTCTCGCGCGCCCGCTGGAAGATCAGCCTGATGTGCCGTTCGGTCTCGCCCACGAACTTGTTGAGCAGTTCGGGACCCTTGATGTTGAGGAAGTACGACTTGGCGTCGGCCGCGTCGCCATCGCCCCGTGCCAGCGCCACCTTCTTGGCCAGCGAGTTCGCCACCGCCTTGGCGATCAGCGTCTTCCCGCAGCCGGGCGGCCCGTAGAGCAGGACGCCCTTCGGCGGGCGGAGCTGGTACTCCAGGTAGAGGTCGGCGTGCAGGAAGGGCAGCTCCACCGCGTCGCGGATCTGCTCGATCTGCCTCGTCAGGCCACCGATGTCCTCGTACTGGACGTCCGGGACCTCCTCCAGCACGAGGTCCTCGACCTCGGCCTTCGGCACCCGCTCGTAGGCGTAGCCCGCCTTCGAGTCGACCAGCAGCGAATCGCCCGGCTTGAGCGTCTGCTCGGCCAGCGGGTCGGACAGCAGCACCACCCGCTCCTCGTCGGCGTGGCCGACGACCAGCGCGCGCGAACCGCCGCCCTCGGTCTCGGGGGCGAGCACCTCCCGCAACGCGCACACTTCCCCGGTGCGTTCGAAATCGCCGCCCTCGACGACGGTGAGCGCCTCGTTGAGCCGCAGCGCCTGGCCGCGCCGCAACGACTCGATCTCCACCGCGGGCGACACGGAAACCCGCATCTTCCTGCCCGAGGTGAACACGTCCACCGTGTTGTCCTCGTACGCGGTCACGAACACGCCGTAGCCGCTTGGCGGCTGGGCGAGCCGATCCACCTCCTCACGCAGAGCGAGCAGCTGGCCCCGCGCCTCGCGCAGGGTTTCCACCAGCTTGCTGTTCCGCTCGGTCAGCTGGCTGATCCGCTCCGACGCCTCGGCGAGCCGCTGCTCGAGCACGCGGTTCTGGCGTGGCGAATCGGTCAGTTTCCTCCGCAGCAGGGCCACTTCCTCTTCCAGGAAGCGCACCTGCCGCGCCTGCTCGTCCGGCGTCGTTCCAGCTCCACTCGTATCTGAAGGGTCGGCGTCCTCGTGCCGACCTCCGGGAAGGTCGTGTTGCATGTCGGCACCTCCTCGGAGTGCTTTTCAAACAACGGTACCGGCGATCACCGACAAGGACAGCCCTTACCGCATCACAGGATCGGCGCGTCGCGTGTGGAACACCACCGGGACGGAGTCGCAAGCGGCCGATCTGGTACTCCCTCCCGGGATGAAATCGTTACGCTCCGTCGCACTGCTTCCGGGTGTGTCGCCCGTAAGCGGTTCAGCATCGACGTTTTGTCCGTCTTGACCTTTTGGTCAGGATGTGCGTGCGACGCGGTAACGATCAGCCGCGAGTCGGCGATAGCGTTTAGTTGCCTCACGTTACGATCCGGGCATTCGCCGAGGAAATCTTTTCCGAGTCGCGAACCGGATGCCGCTCGGGCGCGTCGGAACCGAGCGAGCGCGCACCTGGCTCCCGCACCCGCCAGGCGCGAGAAAACGTACGAGATGACTAGGGGGCAACGCCCGTGACCTACCCGCCGCAGCCGCCGGGGCCGCAAGGCCAGCCCGACCCCTACGGGCAGGGCGGCCAGTACGGCCAGCCCAACCCGTACGGGCAGCAACCCGGTGGTGCCTACCCGCAGAGCGGCCCCCAGCCCCAGCAGAACCAGCCTGGCGGCACCCAGCAGTTCGGCCAGCCCGACCCCTACGGCCAGTACGGCCAGCAGCAGGGCGGTTTCGGCCAGCAAGGTGGTTTCGGCCAGCAGGGCGGCTACCCGCAGCAGGGCGGCTACCCCGACCAGCAGGGCGGCTACCCCGCGTTCCCCGGCGGTCCCGGCGGCGAGCCGCCGAAGTCGAACAAGACCGGCCTGATCGTGGGGCTGTCCGTGCTCGGCGTGGTGCTCGTCGGCGGCATCGTGTGGCTGATCATCTACCTGACCGGCGACGACAAGGACACCCCGGCGGCGGCGCCGTCGAGCCAGCCGCAGCCGTCGGCGGGCAGCAGCCCGTCCAGCAGCGGGCGCCCGTCGACCGGTTCGAGCCGGTCCGGCTCCCCCTCGACCGGGCCGAGCAGCTCGTCCTCCTCCGGCGGCGGCGGTGGCTCGGCCGAGGACGTGGCGGCGCTCAAGGAGCTGGGCACGAAGTTCGCCAGCGCCTACTCGAGCGGCAACATCCCGGACATCAAGACCTTCTCGTGCGACCCGGCGCAGATCAAGGACGACACCCCGCCGTCACCGGGCACCACGCTCGGCAGCACCCCGCCCACGGTCACGAACGAGGACGCCAAGATCTACTTCCTCACGCCGGAGGGCAAGGGCAAGGAGCTGTACCTGCCCGCCAAGAAGCAGAACGGCACCTGGTGCATGGCCATCAAGACCAAGACCTCCTGACGGCACGACAAGCACGGGGCCCCGCGGGATCTGATCCCGCGGGGCCCCGTGCTTGTGGTGCTCAGCCCTTGCTCGGCCGCCGCTGCGGCCTTGGCGGGGTCACGCCGTCGGCGAGCCTGCGGGTGGTCAGCAGGAACGCGGTGTGCGCGACCATCCGGTGCTCCGGGCGCACCGCGAGCCCGACCACGTGCCACGGCCTCATGAGCGTCTCCCACGCCTGCGGCTCCGTCCAGCAGCGGGCCGCCCTGATCGCCTCGGTGATCGTGGAGAGCTGGGTCACCGTCGCCACGTACACCACCAGCACCCCGCCCGGCACCAGGCTCTTCCCGACGGTGTCGAGCTGGTCCCACGGCGCGAGCATGTCGAGCACCACCCGGTCCACCTCGCCGGTGTGCGTGGCGAGATCCGCGACCGTGAGCGTCCAGTTCTCCGGCCTGCCGTGGAAGAACCGGTCGACGTTCTTCGCCGCGTGCCCGGCGTGGTCCTCGCGGATCTCGTACGAGCTGACGGTGCCCTCCGGCCCGACCGCGCGCAGCAGCGAGCAGGTCAGCGCGCCCGAACCGGCGCCTGCCTCCAGCACGCGAGCGCCGGGGAAGATGTCACCGTGCATGACGATCTGCGCGGCGTCCTTGGGATAGATCACCTGCGCGCCACGCGGCATGGACAGCACGTAGTCCGCGAGCAACGGGCGCAGCGCGAGGTAGGAGGTCCCGCCGCCGGAGGCGACCACCGATCCCTCCGGCCTGCCGATCAGGTCGTCGTGCGCGAGCGCACCCCGATGCGTGTGGTACTGCTCGCCCTCGGCGAGCACCAGTGAGTAGTGCCGTCCCTTCGGATCGGTCAACTGCACCCGGTCACCGGCCTGGAACGGCCCGCTTGCCGACACTGAACCTCCATCATCCCGTGCGAATTGACCGATCCTCGCAGACGGGGCGCGGGGTACCGGCGGCGGCCGGACGAGTCGCGGACGGGGTCAGCCCACCGGCTCGTGCTCGGAGGCCGGTGCGCCGGCCCAGCGGTGCAGGACGGCTTCCAGGCCCGCGGTGGCTGTGGTGGCTGTGGTGTCGGCGGTGTCGGTGGTGTCGGCGGTGTCGGTGGTGTCGGTGGCCCAGGCGACCACCCCGTCCGGGCGTACCAGCACCCCGGCCGGCGCCGCGTGGTCGTCGAGCACGCTGCGTACCCGCCCCGCCCAGCCGGCTGCGATGCGGGCGAACGCGCCGTCCGGAGTGCGGTCGAGCAGCAGGAACCCGCCACCGTGACCGTGGTCGGCCAGCCGCGAGCCGTCCCTCAGCGACAGATCGGGGACGTACCGGCCGACCAGCGGATGAGCACCGGGCAGGTCGACGCGCTGATCGACGCCGGAGATCTTCTTGACCGCGTAGGTCGTGCCTTCCCTGGTGCCGAGCAGATCGGCCACGACCCCGCGGAGCGCGGCCGACTTGGCGTCCCCGCGCAGCACCCCGACCTGGGCCCGCGTCCAGTCCAGCACCCAGGCGCCGAAGGGGCGGCGCTCGGCCTCGTAGGTGTCGAGCAACCCCTCGGGTGCCCACCCGGCGAGCACGGCGCCGAGCTTCCAGCCGAGGTTCACCGCGTCGCCGACCCCGAGGTTGAGCCCCTGCCCGCCGAACGGCGGGTGCACGTGCGCGGCGTCGCCTGCCAGCAGCACCCGGCCCGACCGGTAGGCCGCGGCCTGGCGGGTGTTGTCGGTCCAGCGGGTCGGGGTGGCGCGCAGCGCGGTCACCGTGACGTCGGTGCCCGAGACCCGGCGCAGGCTGGTCTGCAGCTCGTCGAGGGTGACCGGCGCCGACCGGTCGGCGGGGCCGCCGCCGAACTCCACCGTGGCCACCCGGCCGGGCTGCGGCCCGTAGCGGTAGGCGCCCGCGGACGACCACGCCCAGCCGTTCGCGAGCTTCTCCGGGTCGGCGATGTCGGCGACCGCCTGATACCCGGTGAACTCGGGGTCGGTACCGGGGAAGCCGATGCCCGCGAGGCGGCGCACGGCACTGTGCCCGCCGTCGCACCCGGCCAGCCACCCGGTGCGCACCTGGCCGTCGGTGGTGCCGACGAGCACGCCGTCACCGGTGTCGTCCAGCGCGGTGACCTCGACTCCGCGACGCACCGGCACCCCCAGGCTCGCGACGTGCCCGGTGAGCAGCGCCACCAGCTCGGGCTGCGGCACCATCCGCGCGCCCGCGGCCGCGGTGTGCGCGGCGAAGTCGGGATCGGCCCAGTCCACGAGGTCGGCGTCGAGGACCATCCCCGCGAAATGCCCGGTGAACCGCGTATCGACCGTTCCCCCGCGGTCCCCGCCCGCGGCGTAGGAACCCACCCGCCCGAGCGTCTCGCGCTGCACCTGTTCGACGGCGGGCAGCAGGCCACGGCGGGCGAGCGCCTCGGCGGTCGGGATGTTGATCGACTGCGCCTTCATCGCCAGGTCCGGCTCGGCCAGCCGCTCGATCACCTGCACCTTCGCCCCGGAGAGCGCCAGCTCGGCGGCGAGCACGAGACCCACCGGCCCGGCTCCGACCACGGTCACGTCCACGTCCTGCTTCACGGTCTTCGTCACGAACAACATTCGACTGCACGAACTAAGTTCGTGTCAAGCGACGATTGTTCGTCACACCCGATGGACGGATGAGCGGGAGCTAGGAAACCGGCCTGCCGGACATCGCCGCGCGGAGGTCTTCCCGGCGCAGCACCCCGGCGGGCCTGCCCTCCTCGTCGACGACGAGGAACTGCCACGCCGGTGTCTCGCGGACGCGCTCGGCGATCTCTTCCGACGGTTCCGAAGCGAGGAACACCGTCTCGGCCCTGATCGGCTCCGCGGCCAGCTCGGCAGGCGACTGCGGCGATTCGCTCGCGAGCCGCTGCGCCGCGGTCTCGTCGAGCAGGCCCGCCGCCACGCCGTCGGCGCGCACCAGCACCACACCGCGGCCGGCGGACGCGGCGAGCGCGTCGGACACCGGACTCTCCGCGGGGAGCTGCAGCACCGGCCGGACCAGTTCGCTGATCGACAGCCCGGCAGGCCATGCGCGCCGGTTCTCCGCCGCCAGTTCGTCGCTGGCGCCCACCGCGACGAACCACGCCGTCACCACGCACACGCCGAGCCTGAGCCAGCGATCTTCGCTACCGGAGGCGAGGCCCCACAGCGCCCACACGAGCAGCCCGAACGCGACCAGCCCGCCGCCGGCGACCGCGGCCTTCGTCCCGGTCGGCCTGGCCCCGGTCGCCGCCCACACCCCGGCGCGCAGCAGGCGCCCGCCGTCGAGCGGCAGGCCGGGCAGCAGGTTGAACAGGCCGACGGCGAGGTTCGCGACCGCGCACTCGGCGACGAGAAGCCAGGCCGCGCCACCGGGCGGCACGGCGAGCAGCAAGCCACCGCAGAAGGCCGCGAGCAGCACCGACACCACCGGGCCCGCCGCGGCCACCATGCCCTCGTGGCCTGGTTTGCGCGGGGTGCGCGCCACCTCGGACAGGCCGCCGAGCAGGAACAGCCGGAGCCTGCGGACCGGGATGCCCAGCCGCAGCGCGACGAGGCAGTGCCCGAGTTCGTGCGCCAGCACCGACAGGCCGAGCAGCACCGCGAAGGCGGCGGAGAGCAGCCACGAGGTGAGGGTGCTCGCACCGGGCAGGAAACGGCCCACGAGCGGCGTGTAGAGCACCACGATCACCAGCGACCCGATCCACCACGACGGCGCCAGCAGCACCGGCACCCCGTCGACCCTGAACAGCAGCAGCCCGCCGTCCACGGCGATCGCCCGCCTGGACCGGCTCGTGCCCTGCTCGCTCGTCGCGGCCATGGGGTAAAGGGTAGAACGCGCGCTGTGGGACCACCGTGATCCGGGCGGCAGGTTCCCCCCTCGCGTACGGGTGGTCCTGGTCCCGTGCAGGTCGCGGGCCGGTGACACACCACTCCCCCGGCCGCCCCGCGTGCCGGGGAGATCCTGTCGGTGCCCTGCCCTACGGTGGGCCCATGTCCCAGACCGCGACCACCGATCCGCAGCCGGAAGCGAGCAGCGCCCCGCGCCGCCGCCCAGCGCTGTCGCCGTCGCGCGCGAGCGACTTCAAGCAGTGCCCGCTGCTCTACCGCTTCCGCGCGGTGGACCGGCTCCCGGAGGTGCCGACGAAGGCGCAGGTCCGCGGCACGCTGGTGCACTCGGTGCTGGAGAAGCTCTTCGCACTGCCCACCGCCGAGCGGCTGCCGGAGCGCGCGAAGGAACTGCTGGCGCCATCGTGGACGGAGATGTCCGCCGACCGTCCGGAGTGGACGGCCCTGTTCGACGACGACGAGCAGGGCGAGGTCGAGAACTGGCTCGGGTCCGCGGCGAAGCTCGTGGACAACTACTTCGAGCTGGAGGACCCGCGCCGGCTCGAACCGGAGGCGTGCGAGCAGCACATCGAGCTGGAACTGGACTCCGGGGTGCTGCTGCGCGGCTACGTCGACCGGATCGACGTGGCGCCCACCGGCGAGATCAGGGTCGTCGACTACAAGACGGGCGCCGCGCCGAGGCAGATCGGCGAGGCCAAGGCGATGTTCCAGATGAAGTTCTACGCGGTCGTGCTGTGGCGGCTGCGCGGCGTGGTGCCGCGCCAGCTCAAGCTCATGTACCTGACCGACGGGCAGGCGCTCACCTACGCACCGGACGAGGCCGAGCTGCGCCGGTTCGAGCGCACCCTCGAGGCGATCTGGCAGGCGATCCTGCGCGCGGGCAAGACCGGCGACTTCCGGCCGAACCAGAGCAAGCTGTGCGGCTGGTGCGATCACCAGGCGCGCTGCCCCGAGTTCGGCGGGACACCGCCGGACTACCCGGGCTGGCCGGAGCCCGATCCCGGCGAGGAAAGCCCGCTCGACCGCGCCGACTGACGCGTCCCCAGCACCGGAAAGGCCAGCACGTTGCCCGAACCCGCCGCGTTCTTCCGCCCGCTCGGCGAAGGCCGCTACCTGCCGACCGGGCACACCTCGGGCCCGTGGTCGCCCGACGCCCAGCACTTCGGCCCGCCGTCCGCGCTGCTGGTCCGCGAGCTGGAGGGCGTTCCCGCGGACCGGGAGAGCCTGCTCGCGAGGGTGACGGTGGAGATACTCGGGCCCGCTCCCCTGCGCGAGCTGGTCGTGCGGGCCAGGCTCGAACGGCCCGGCCGGTCGGTGGAGCTGCTGGTGGCCGAGCTGGTGGACGGTGAGCGGGTCGTGGCCAGGGCGTCGGCGTGGCGGCTGGCCACCTCGGATTCGGGCGCGGTCGTCGCCAACCTCGCCCCGCCGATGCCGGCACCCGGTGACGCGAAGGCGGCGCGCTGGCCGGAGAGCTGGCACGGCGGTTACCTGGACGCGATGGAGTGGCGCGCCGTCTCCGGCGATCTCGACCAGCCCGGCCCGGCCAGGGTGTGGGCGCGCCAGCGCGTGTCGCTGGTGGACGGTGAGGAGCCGAGCCCGCTGCAGCGGCTGTTCGCGGTGGCCGATTCGGGCAACGGCGCGTCGAACTTCCTCGACCCGGCCCAGTGGTGGTTCATCAACTCCGAACTGACCGTGCACGTGCTGCGACAGCCATCCGGCGAGTGGATCGGCCTGGACGCGACCACCAGGGTCGGCCCGCTCGGGGTGGGCACCGCGACGAGCGTTCTGCACGACCTCGGCGGCCAGGTCGCCACCGGCGCGCAGGCGCTGCTGGTGCGGCCGCGCTGAAACACCGGCCCCAAGGTCCCCCGCCGGGGGCCGCGGATCGGCTAGCTTGAACGACGCGCACAACGAAGGAACCCCCTGGAGTCCGGTGGCATGCAGATCACCTCGGTGGTCAACCAGAAAGGCGGGGTCGGCAAGACCTCGCTCAGCGTCGGCACGGCTGCCGCACTGGCGGAACGGGGGCTGCGCGTCCTGCTGATCGACCTCGATCCACAGGGCCACGCGACCACCGAGATGCTCGGGCTGCCCGAAGTGCCCTCGACGATGCCCAGCCTCGCGAAGGCGCTCACCAAGATGTGGAAGGGCGCCGTCGAGGAGCTCGTCGTCACGCATCCGAGGGCGAACGTGGGGCGCGGCGGCACCTTGGACGTCGTCCCGACCTCGCCGGGGATGTTCGACCTGGTCCGCAGGCTCGACCAGTTCCGGGTGCCGGGCTGGCAGCTGGCCAGGGTCATCCAGTTCGCGAACTACGACCACGTGATCATCGACTGCCCGCCCGCGCTGGACGTGCTGACGAACAACGCGCTCGCCGCGACCACCGGGATTCTCGTGCCGGTGCAGCCGGACCGGACCAGCATCCGCGCGCTGCGGCTGCTCTACGACCAGCTGGCCTACGTCGAGCAGAGCGTGAACCGGCCGCCGATCACGCACTACGGGCTGGTGCCGGGGCTCTACCGGCGTCCGATGTCGCACTACGCGGCGGCGGCCCTGCACGAGCTGCACGGCTTCGGGATCCCGGTGCTGTCGCACGTGCCGATGGGCGTGGTGATGAACGAGGCCGCCGCGCACGGGGTGCCGGTGACCACGTTCGCCCCGGAAACCGTGCAGGCCGAGGCGTTCCGGCAGATCGCGCACAGCCTCGACGGCTACCGCGCCGGCGCGCGGGGCCCGACGATCCCGGCGGAGCAGGACTTCGTCTTCGAGGACTTCATCGCGGACGTCTCCGACGCGCGGAACACCAACGACAACGGCGCCCGCAAGAAGCTCTACGACCTGCTCCCCCGCAGGCAGCGCCCCTCGCACTAGCCGCCGAAGAGCAGGGCGATCACCGACAGGGTGCCCATCGACAGCACTGTCGAGATGAGCACGCAGTCCCGGACGAACCGGGCGTCGATGGCGTAACGGCTGCTGGCGATGAAGATGTTCTGCGCGGTCGGCAGCGCCGAGCACAGGACGGCGGCCAGCAGGAGCGGGCGCGGCAGGTCGAGCGCGAGCCCGATGAGCAGTGCGGCGGCGGGCTGCACGAGCACCTTGAGGCCGACCACCAGCACCAGCTCGCCCCGCCGCCGGTGCCCGGCCCCCATCGCACCGGGTGCGTCGGCGGGGACGCGCCCGGTGTGCAGGGACATCCCGAGCACCAGCAGCGCGGTCGCGATCCCGGCGCCGCCGAGGGTGTGGACCGGCCGCAGCACGAACTCCGGTGGCCGCCAGCCGCTCGTTCCGACGACGACACCGAGTAAGGAGGCCGCGATCACCGGGTTGCGCACCGGCAGCAGCAGGAGCGCACGCCACTTCGGGCCGCCACCGCTCGGGACGTCCGATTCGAGCAGGGTGAGCATCGAGGGCATCATGAACAGCGACTGGAACAGCAGCACCGTCACGATGAACGACGAGCTGCCGAGGACCTGCAGTGCCACCGGGATGCCGAGATTGGCGGCGTTGACGTAGCAGGCCGCCATCCCGGTCACCACGCGCTCCCCGAGGCGCCTGCGGAACAGCAGCCACGACAGCAGCGCGCCGGTGACCCCGACGAGCGCGGTACCGGCGCCGAACGCGATCAGCCCCGGGTTCACCAGCGCGGACAGCGGCGTGTCGATCAGGGTGGAGAACAGCACCGCGGGCATGGCGACCAGGAATGCCAGTCTGGTCAGCACTTCGTCGGCCTTCGGGCCCAGCACCGAGAACCTGCTGAGCAGGTAGCCGAGCGCGGTGAGCGCCCAGATCGGCGCGAACGCCGGGAGGACCGACACGGACTCCTACAGTCGGCAGGAGCGGATGTCCGAAGCGAGCACGGCCTTCGCACCGGCTTCGGCGAGCTCGTCCATGATCCGGTTGACGTCCTTGCGGGGCACCATGGCCCGCACCGCGACCCAGTCGTCGTGGGCCAGCGGCGCGACCGTCGGCGACTCGAGCCCCGGCGTGATCGCGATGGCCGCTTCGAGCAGGGCGCGGGGGCAGTCGTAGTCCAGCATCATGTACTGCTGGGCGAAGACGACCCCGCGGAGCCGGGCGGCGAGCTGGGCCTTCGCCTTGGTCGGCTCCCCTTCGGCCTGGTGCACGAGCACCGCCTCGGACACGCAGATCGGCTCGCCGAAGGCCACCAGGTTGTGCTGCCGCAGGGTGCGTCCCGATCCGACGACGTCGGCGACCGCGTCGGCGACACCGAGCTGGATCGAGATCTCGACGGCGCCGTCGAGACGGATGACCTCGGCCTCGATGCCCTGTGCCGCCAGGTCTTCGCGCACCAGGCGGGGGTAGGACGTGGCGAGCCGCTTGCCGTGCAGGTCGGTGACCTTCCAGTCGCGGCCTGCCGGCGCGGCGTACCGGAACGTCGAGCCGCCGAAGCCGAGCGCGAGGGTCTCCTGCACCGGCGCGCCGGAGTCGAGCGCGAGGTCGCGGCCGGTGATCCCGAGGTCGAGCTCGCCCGAACCGACGTAGATCGGGATGTCCTTGGGCCGCAGGAAGAAGAACTCGACCTCGTTGGCGGGGTCGAGCACGGTCAGGTCGCGCTGCTCGTGCCTGCGGCGGTACCCCGCCTCGCCGAGCATCTCCGACGCGGCCACGGCGAGCGCGCCCTTGTTCGGCACCGCTACGCGCAGCATGCCATCACTCCATCCCGTCCGGATCTCGAAACCTCGCCGGTGAACCCGCTCACAGGTACCGGTAGACGTCCTCGGTGGTCACTCCGCGGCCGAGCATCAGCACCTGGACCCGGTAGAGCAGCTGCGAGATCTCCTCGGCCAGCCGGTCGTCGGATTCGTGCTCGGCGGCGATCCACACCTCGCCCGCCTCTTCCAGCACCTTCTTGCCCTGCGCATGGACGCCGGCGTCGAGTGCGGCGACGGTGCCGGAACCGGCGGGACGGGTCCGCGCGCGTTCGGCAAGCTCGGCGAACAGCTCATCGAAGGTCTTCACACCCGGTGATCCTTCCATCCGCGCCGGTGCCGCGCCGATCCGCCCCTGTCCGGGTGAAGTCCCCGTCACCCGCCCGCGCACCGCCGACCGGATTGGTCCGGACGGCCCAACCGCCGTTGACGGGAGCGCCGAACTCCACTTGTCTGGAATATCCAAAAGCCGGACTGGTGCACTCACGCGGCCGGCAAGCAAAAAGAAGGGTGCCGGCCAACCAGGAGTCACCGGAACGAAACATGGGAGAAACCTTGACACACCGTGGTCCGCTGCAGATCAGGCTGCCAGCCCCCGACGATCGTCTCGACCAGGACGCTGAGCACGGCTTCGTCCTCGTCGACGGGGAATGGCAGGAATTCCGCTTCCACGACTACGACCGCATTTTCTCCGTTCCAGGCCTTTACGAGCAGCTGTTTCACGACATTCTGGACTGCCGTTCCCCCGACGTCATCGCGAAATTGCTGAAGGAGGAGCTGCAGCAGGACGGCTACGCCGCGGATGAGCTCAGGGTGCTCGATCTCGGCGCGGGCAACGGCCTCGTCGGCGAGCAGCTGCGCAACATCGGGGTGGGCACGCTCGTCGGGCTGGACATCATCGCGTCCGCTCGGCTCGCCGCGCTCCGTGACCGCCCCAGCGTGTATGACGCCTATCACGTCGCGGACGTGATCTCCCCGCCGCCGGAGATCGCCCGCGATCTCGCGACCCACCGGTTCAACACGCTCTCCTGCGTCGCCGCGCTCGGCTACGCCGACATCCCGCCCGCCGCCTTCCGCGCGGCGTTCAACCTGGTCAGCGACAACGGCTGGATCGCGTTCAACATCAAGGACCGGTTCCTCTCCGACGAGGACACGTCCGGGTTCGCGACGTTCATCCGCAGGCTGCGCGCCGAGGGCGTGCTCGAACTGCTCGCGTCCGAGCGCTACCAGCACCGCCGCAACGTCAACGGTGAACCGCTGCACTACGTCGCCATCGTCGGCACCAAGCACGCGGACATCCCCGAGGAGTTCGTCGCCTGACCCGCGGACGGGCGGAGGTCAGCCGACTTGCCCGGCCTCTGCCTGTCCCGCTGCGACAAGCCGCGGTGTGAAGAGGCCGCCGTCGCGCTCGAAGGCGAGCAGGGACCGCTTGAGGTCGAGCCCGCCGCCGTACCCGGTGAGCGAACCGGTCGAGCCGAGCACGCGGTGGCACGGCACGATCAGCCCGATGGGGTTCTTCCCGTTGGCGAGCCCGACCGCGCGCGACGCGGTCGGGCGACCGAGCCGGTCCGCGAGCTGTCCGTAGGAAATCGTTTCACCGTAAGGGATATCGCACAGGGCCGTCCACACGCGACTCTGGAACTCGGTGCCGTGGAAGCGCATTGGCAGGTCGAAGTGGCGCCGCGTGCCCGCGAAGTACTCGGCGAGCTGCGCGGAAACCGCGCCGAACGGGGCTTCGGCGGGATCGACGCGCTCGCCGAACCGCTCCTGCGCGGGCCGGTGCCGCTGGCGCACCATGTACAACCCGCTCAGCACGCCTTCGGTGGCGACCAGGGTCAGGTCCCCGCACGGGCTCGGCACCACGGCGTACGTGCGCGCCGCTTGGACGGTTTTCATCGGTCCCCTTCGGCTCGGCCCGCGACGGGCAGGCGGTTGATGGCGTGGTCCCCGGTGGCCCACAGGTACTGCACGGCGTACGCCCGCCACGGGCGCCACCGTTCGGCGTGCGCGGCGAACGCGCGCGGCGCCGAGGGCAGGTCCAGCTCCTTCGCGGCGTACTTGACGCCGAGGTCCGTCGCGAGGAACGCGTCCGGGTCGCCGAGTGCCCGCATCGCGACGGTTTCCACCGTCCACGGCCCGAACCCTGGCAGCTCCGCGAGCCTGGCCCTCGCCTCGTCCCAGTCCGCACCCGCGCCGAGGTCGATCTTCCCGGCGGCCAGCACTTCGATGAGCGTGAGCAGCGTGCGGCGGCGCGTCTTCGGCATGGCGAGCGTTTCGGGATCCAGCTCGGCCAGTTCGGCCGCCTCCGGGAACAGGTGCGTCAGGCCGCCCGCGGAATCCTCGACCGGTCGCCCGAACGCGCGCACGAGCCTCGCCGCGTGCGTCCTCGCCGCCGCTGTCGACACCTGCTGCCCGAGCACCGCCCTGATCGCCATCTCCTCGCCGTCGACGGTGTGCGGCACCCGGCGGCCGGGCTCCTTGGCCACGAGCGGGGCCAGCACCGGGTCCGCCGACAGCGCCGCGTCGACCGCGACCGGGTCCGCGTCGAGGTCGAGCAGGCGGCGGCAGCGGCTGATCGCCGCCGCCAGATCGCGGAGATCGGCCAGCGACAACCGGCACCGCACGTGATCGGGGGCGGGGCTCAGCGCCACCACGCCCGGCCCGTGCGGCAGCGCCATCGTCCGGCGGTAGGCACCGTCGCGCCACTCCTCCACGCCCGGCACCGCGGTGGCGGCGAGGTGCCCGAACAGGTTGTCGGGGCACAGCGGCGCGCGGAACGGCAGCCGCAGGCACAGCTCCCCTTGTGCCGCGCCACCCTGGCGGCCCGCCCGGCGCCGCAGTTCGGTCGGCGCCAGTGCGAAGACCTCGCGGACCGTGTCGTTGAACGTGCGGATGCTGGAAAACCCCGCGGCGAGCGCGAGTTCGGCCATCGGCAGCGCGGTGGTCTCGATCAGCAGGCGCGCCGTCTGCGCGCGCTGCGCGCGAGCGAGCGCCAACGGCCCCGCGCCGAGTTCGGCGCGGAGCTGCCGCTCGATCTGCCGGACGCTGTAGCCGAGGCGGGACGCGAGGCCGGGCACCCCGTCGGTGTCGACTACGCCGTCGGCGATCAGGCGCATCGCCCTCGCCACGAGATCCGCGCGCTCGTTCCACTCGGGTGATCCCGGCGCCGCGTCCGGACGGCAGCGCTTGCAGGCGCGGAACCCGGCCTGCTGCGCGGCCGCAGCACTCGGGTAGAACCGCATGTTCCGGACCTTCGGCGGCACCACCGGGCAACTCGGCCTGCAGTAGATCCGGGTGGTCAGCACCGCGGTGAAGAACCACCCGTCGAAGCGCGCGTCCTTCGACTGGACGGCCCGCACGCACCGCTCGATGTCCTCATGCACCACACCAGCATTGCCGCGCGCGGCGGCGGAGTCTAGCGAGAATCCGACATCGTGCGTCAGCCCCGATCAGCTCAGCAGCGCGCCGAGCGCGGCCACGTCGATCCCGGCCAGCGACGAACGGAACACCCGGCGCTGACCCGGTTCGACCGGCACGTCGTTGGGCACCACCAGCACCGTGCACCCCGCGGCGACCGCGGATTCGGTGCCCGGCGGGGAATCCTCCACCGCGACGCACCGCGCCGGGTCCACGCCCAGCAGCCGCGCCGCGCGCAGATACGGCTCGGGAAGCGGCTTGTTGAGCCCGTCCACCTCGTCACCGCACACGGTGGCGTCGAAGAACTCCCGCCCGATCGTGTTCAGCGCCAGCTCGGTCAGCGCGCGCTCAGTCGAGGTCACCAGTGCCGAGGGCAGACCGGCCGCCCGCACCGCGGCGAGCACCTCGCGCGCACCGGGGCGCCACGGCAGCGCGCCTTCGAACAGGTTCGCGGTCCGCTGCCGGATCCACTCCCCCATCTCCGCGATCGCCGCCGGCGCCGGCTCCTCGCCGGTGACCACTTCGAGCAGATAGCTCGCGGTGGCGTCCATATTGGACCCGACGAGGGTGAGGCGCTGCTCCTCCGAGAGCGTGCCACCGAGGCTTTCCGCCGCCTCGTACAGCGCGACGTCCCAGAGCTTCTCCGAGTCGACGAGCGTGCCGTCCATGTCCCACAGCACAGCGGCCGGACTGTCCACAGCGGACCCTTCCTTTACGTGTTGAAGTACTTCGCTTCCGGGTGGTGGCAGACGATCGCGTCGGTCGACTGCTCGGGATGGAGCTGGAACTCCTCCGACAGCTTGACCCCGATCCGCGCCGGTTCGAGCAGGTCGGCGATCTTCACCCGGTCTTCGAGATCGGGACAGGCGCCGTACCCGAGCGAGAACCGTGCGCCGCGGTAGCCGAGCTTGAAGAACGCCTCGATGTCTTCGGGGTCCTCTTCGGACAGTGCCGCGCCGCTTGCGAAGTGCAGTTCCTCGCGCACGCGCCGGTGCCAGTACTCGGCGAGCGCCTCGGTGAGCTGGACGCCGAGCCCGTGCACTTCGAGGTAGTCGCGGTAGGCGTCGGCGGCGAACAGCCCGCCTGCGTAGTCGGCGATCGGCTGCCCCATGGTGACCAGGGTCAGCGGCAGCACGTCGACCTCGCCCGCCTCGCGTGCGAGATCGCGCGGACGGTAGAAGTCGGCGAGGCACAGCCGCCGGTCCCGGCGCTGGCGCGGGAAGGTGAACCGGGTGCGCTCGGCGGCGTCGGCGTGCGGCTCGGCCAGCACCACCACGTCCTCGCCATCGGCCACGCACGGGAAGTACCCGTAGACGACCGCCGCGTGCTGCAGCAGCCCGTCGGTGGCGAGGCGGTCCAGCCAGTACCGCAGCCGCGGCCTTCCCTCGGACTCCACCAGTTCCTCGTAGGTGGGACCGGTGCCCCCTCGCGCGCCCTTCAGACCCCACTGGCCCATGAAGGTCGCCCGCTCGTCGAGCATCGCCGAGTAGTCCGCGAGCGGCACGCCCTTGACCACGCGGCTGCCCCAGAACGGCGGCGTCGGCAACGGGACGTCGGTGGCGACATCGGACCGGGCGGGCGGCTCGGGCTCTTCCGCCACCTGCTTCGCCTTGCGCGCCTCGGCGATGCGCAGGGAACGTTCGCGGCGCGCCTTGCGCTCGGCGCGCTTGGCCTCCTCCTGCTCGTCGACGAGCGGCGACTCGCCCCGCTTCGCGCCCATGATCGCGTCCATCAGGCGCAGTCCCTCGAACGCGTCGCGGGCGTACCGCACGTCGCCGAGGTACATCTCCGTCAGATCGTTCTCGACGTAGGAGCGGGTGAGCGCGGCACCACCGAGCAGCACCGGCCAGCGGGTGGAGACCCCGCGGGAGTTCATCTCCTCCAGGTTCTCCTTCATGATCACCGTGGACTTCACCAGCAGGCCGGACATGCCGATCGCGTCGGCCTTGTTCTCCGCCGCCGCGTCCAGGATGGTCGTGATGGGCTGCTTGATCCCGAGGTTGACGACCTCGTAGCCGTTGTTGGACAGGATGATGTCGACCAGGTTCTTGCCGATGTCGTGCACGTCGCCCTTGACGGTGGCGAGCACGATCCGGCCCTTGCCGCCCGAGTCCTCGGACTCCATGTGCGGTTCGAGGTAGGCGACCGCGGCCTTCATCACCTCCGCGGACTGGAGCACGAACGGCAGTTGCATCTGGCCGGAGCCGAACAGCTCGCCGACGGTCTTCATGCCCGACAGCAGCGTGTCGTTGATGATCGCCAGCGCGGGCCGGTCCCGCAGCGCCTCGTCGAGATCCGCGTCGAGGCCGTTGCGGTCACCGTCGACGATCCGGCGTTCGAGCCGCTCGAACAACGGCAGCGCGGCCAGCTCCTCGGCGCGCGAGGCCCTGCTCGACGCCGCGCTGACGCCCTCGAACAGCGCCATCAGCTCCTGCAGCGGGTCGTAGCCCTCGCGACGGCGGTCGTAGAGCAGATCGAGCGCCACGCCGCGCTGTTCGTCGGGGATCCGCGCCATCGGCAGGATCTTCGACGCGTGCACGATCGCGGTGTCCAGCCCGGCCTGGACGCACTCGTGCAGGAACACCGAGTTCAGCACCTGCCGCGCGGCCGGGTTGAGCCCGAACGAGATGTTCGACAGCCCGAGCGTGGTCTGCACGTCCGGGTACCGCCGCTTGAGCCCGCGGATCGCTTCGATCGTCTCGATCGCGTCCCGCCGCGACTCCTCCTGGCCGGTGGCGATCGTGAAGGTCAGGGTGTCGATGATGATGTCCGAGGTCTCGAGGCCCCAGTTGCCCGTGATGTCCTCGATGAGCCGGGACGCGATCTCGACCTTCTTCTCGGCCGTGCGCGCCTGCCCGTCCTCGTCGATCGTCAGCGCGACGACCGCGGCACCGTGCTCCGCGGCCATCGCCATCACCTTCGCGAACCGCGAATCCGGCCCGTCGCCGTCCTCGTAGTTCACCGAGTTGATCGCGCAGCGCCCGCCGAGCCGTTCGAGCCCCGCCCTGATCACCTCGACCTCGGTGGAGTCCAGCATGATCGGCAGCGTCGACGCGGTGGCGAGGCGGCCGGCCAGTTCGGCCATGTCCGCCGCGCCGTCCCGGCCGACGTAGTCGACGCACACGTCGAGCAGGTGCGCGCCGTCGCGGGTCTGGTCGCGCGCGATCTCCACGCAGTCGTCGAGGCGTCCGTCGAGCATGGCCTCCCGGAACGCCTTGGACCCGTTCGCGTTGGTCCGCTCGCCGATCATCAGCACGCTGGCGTCCTGCCGGAACGGCACCGCCTGGTACAGCGACGACACCCCGGCCTCCGGGTGCGGGCGGCGCGTGGGCGCCCGCAGTTCGCGGACGGCCTCGGAAAGCTGCCTGATGTGCTCGCCGGTCGTCCCGCAGCAGCCGCCGACGAGCCCGACGCCGAACTCGCGCACGAACCCGGTCAGCGCCTCGGCGAGGCCCTCCGCGCTCAGCGGGTACACCGCGCCGTCCGGGCCCAGTTCGGGCAGCCCCGCGTTCGGCATCACCGACAGCGGGACGCGCGCGTGCTTCGAGAGCTGGCGCAGGTGCTCGCTCATCTCGGCGGGCCCGGTGGCGCAGTTCATCCCGATCAGGTCGATCCCGAGCGGCTCGAGCGCGGCCAGCGCGGCGTTGACCTCGGTGCCGAGCAGCATGGTGCCGGTGGTCTCCACCGTGATCGAAGCGATCACCGGGACCCGGCGCCCCTCGGCCGCCATCGCCCGGTGCGCCGCCACGATCGACGCCTTGGTCTGCAGGATGTCCTGCGTGGTCTCCACGATGACCGCGTCAACGCCACCGGCGAGCAGGCCGCGGACCTCTTCGACGTAGGCGTCGCGCAGACGGGTGAACGGGGCGTGCCCGAGCGTCGGGAGCTTCGTGCCGGGGCCGACCGAGCCGAGCACGAACCGCGGGCGGTCCGCGGTGGCGAATTCGTCGGCCGTCTCGCGGGCGAGCCTGGCACCGATCTCGGACAGCTCGAAGATCCGGTCCTCGATATCGTATTCGGCGAGGTTCGCGAAGTTCGCCCCGAAAGTGTTGGTCTCGACCGCGTCCGCGCCCGCCTCCAGATAGCCGCGGTGCACCCCGCGCACCACGTCCGGCCGGGTCACGTTCAAGATCTCGTTGCACCCCTCGAGACCTGCGAAATCATCGAGCGTGAGGTCGTGTGCCTGCAGTGCCGTGCCCATCGCTCCGTCGGCGACCACGACACGGGAAGCGAGTGCGTCGAGCAGTGGTGACGAAAGAGGCTCCGGCATGTCCCCCAGGCTACGGTCCGCGCACGGGTCGCCGGGTCGTAGGCTGGTCCAGTGAGTGACCCAGCCGACGAGATCCGACAGCCCGAACCCGCTCCCGAGGAACCGGACACCACACCCCAGCCGGTCATGGTGGTGGCCTTCGAAGGCTGGAACGATGCAGGTGACGCGGCCAGCAGGGCGGTGGAGCACCTCCAGTTGAACTGGGACGCGACCCCGCTGGCCGAGCTCAGCCCCGACGAGTACTACGACTTCCAGGTGAGCCGCCCGAACGTCCGCATGGTGGACGGGGTGACCCGCCGGATCGAATGGCCGACGACCCGGCTGTCCGTGTGCCGCCCGGACGGCTTCGACCGCGACGTCGTGCTGGTCCAGGGCCCGGAGCCCAACATGCGCTGGCGCGCGTTCTGCGCCGAACTGCTCGAGTACATGGACCAGCTGGGCGTGGCGACCGTCGTGACGCTCGGCGCGCTGCTCGCGGACACCCCGCACACGCGGTCCGTCCCGGTCACCGGGACCGCCTACGACGCGGCGGCCGCGGCACGGTACGGGCTCGAGCGCAACCGGTACCAGGGCCCGAGCGGGATCGTCGGGATCCTGCAGGACGCCTGCGTGCAGGCGGGCATCCCGGCGGTGTCGATCTGGGCGGCGGTGCCGCACTACGTGTCGCACCCGCCGTCCCCGAAGGCCACGCTCGCGCTGCTGCACAAGCTCGAAGACGTGCTCGACGTGGAGATCCCGCTCGGGGCGCTGCCGGAGCAGGCCGAGGAGTGGGAGCGCACGGTCACCGAGATGGCCGACGAGGACGAGGAGATCGCCGAGTACGTCCGCTCGCTCGAAGAGCGCGAGGAGGAGCCGGAGATCACCGTCGACGAGGGCAGCGGGGACAAGATCGCGGCCGAGTTCGAGCGCTACCTGCGGCGGCGACGCCCCGGCCAGGACGGCCCCGACACGCTGAACTGAGCTTCCCCGGGCTCACCTTCGGGGCATCTGACGCCGCGATCTCGCCCCTCGCGGCGCGCGGCATGGTGCCGCTGATGTCCTGAGGGTGCCCTTCACGGCATCAGATTCCCTCAAGGGCACTTGGGTTCATGGGGTCGTTGCAACACCGGTTGTGATCGGAGGTTGTGATGGTGGTTCGGGCGCGGTTGCCGCGTGGT